>NZ_JBSGDY010000047.1:0-40486 GCF_053602615.1 Micromonospora sp. NPDC004336 | reverse complement strand
GGCCGCCGAGCACGGCGCCGGGACCGAGGAGGTGCCGGCGGCGCGGGCGGCGCTGGCCGCGTTCCGGCACGCCGGCGACGTCATGGGCGAGTTGGAGGCCCGCGCCGTGCTCTGCGGGCTGCTGGTCGCCCTCGGCGAGCACGACGAGGCGCGGGGGCAGGCCGAGGCGGTGCTGGCGCTGGCCAGCCGGAGCGGCCGGATCAGGGACATGGCGGTGGCGCAGAACAACCTCGCCTGGCACGACATCCGGGTCGGCGACCTGGTGGCCGCCCGCCGCCGGCTGGCCGCGGTCGACCGGCTCGCCGCGCAGTGCGGGGAGCAGCGGCTGCGGCTGATCGCCCGCGCCAACCTCGCGGAGGTGTCCCGCCTGGAGGGCCGGTACGCCGAGGCCGTCGAGCAGGGCCGCCGGGTGCTGACGGCGCTGGCGGACCTCGGCGACCCCGGTCACCGGCGGCGGGTGCTCGGCACGGTGGGCCTGGCGCTGGCGCGGGACGGGCGGTCGGCCGAGGCGGCGGAGGTGCTGGCCGAGCTGCGGCCCGACCGGCCGTCGGCGCCGCTCGCCGAGGACGGGTGGCCCGAGGGCGCCCGCTGGCAGCCGGTGCGCGGGACCCTGCCCGGGGACGGCGTCTGCGCCCTGATCGAGGGGAGCCTTGCCCTGCACCGGGGCGATCGCGAACTGGCGGCGGAGTGGTTCGCCGCCGCCGCCGAGGCCGGCGTCGAGGGGCAGGACCGGCGCGACGTGGTGGAGGCGCTGGTGGGGCTGGCCGCCAGTACGGGCGATCCGGCCGTCCTGGACCGGCTCGACCGGTTCCGCCTGCGCAGCGGCATCCGGTTGCTGCCGAACGAGGAGGAGTTGCTCTGCGCCCTGACCGCTGCCCGGAGCACCGGCGGTCGGGCCTCCGCGTAGACCGCTGGTCGCGCCGGGGACGGGAGCGGGTGTGTCTCGCTGGTCGCGACGGGGACGGGAGCGGGTGTGCCTCGCTGAGCGTGCCGGGGGTGGCGCGGGCGACGATGCCCCTCTTGCTACCCCTCGCTCGTCGCCCGCGCCGTCACCCCCCGGGTGCGTCCCCACTGCCCGAAGGGTAGCCACCGTCCGCTCGCGCCTCCGTCCGGTTTGATCGACTATCTCCCCGTGGGCGCGGCAGTTCTGCCGCTCTTTCTGCCGGTGCCTCCGAGCGCGGGCGTCAGCTCCGGGACGGTCAGGCGTGGGCGGTCGCCGGGTCGGCGGTCGGGGCCGCCGCGCCGCTGCCCGCGGTGGCGCCCGGGTGGACGGCGTCCCGCACCCGTCGCAGGCCGTCGAGCAGGGCGTCCAGCGCCGCCGGTTCGAGTTGGCCGGTGAACCACTCCTCGATGATCCGCAGGTGACCGGGCATGGTCTCGTCGAGCCGCTGCAGGCCGGCGGCGGTGACGACCGCGTACGAGCTGCGTCGGTCGGACGGGCAGGCGCGCCGGGTCAGCAGGCCGTCGCGCTCCATCCGGTCGACCACCCGGGTGACCCCGCTCGTGGAGAGCGAGGTCTGCGCGGCCAGGTCGGTCATGCGCAGCTGGTTGCCGGGCGAGCGGGCGAGCCGGGTCAGCACCTCGAACTCGACCGTGGAGAGGCCGTGCTCCTCGAACTGGGCGGCGAACCGGGCCGACAGCCCGGCGTGCGCCTCGAAGAGGAGGCCGGCGGCGGTGATCCGGGGGTCGTCGAACACGTTCTGATCCACCTGTTCATCCTACCAGTACTTGACACAGGGAATGTTGTGCGTTCTATAGTTGCTCAAGCAGTCGTTGGGCTACTAAATCAACTTCCACGGAGGGCAGTTCCATGACCAGCAGCACCGAAGCGGTTACCCGCGACTGGGAGGGCCTCACCATCCCGACCGCCGGCACCTACCTGCTGGACGCGGCGCACAAGCGCGTGGGTTTCGTCGCCCGCCACATGATGGTCAGCAAGGTACGCGGCGAGTTCGCGGACGCCTCCGCCACCATCGTCGTCGCCGACGACCCGATGCAGTCCTCGGTGACCGCGACCATCCAGGCCGCCAGCATCGACACCAGCCAGGCCGACCGGGACGGGCACCTGCGCAGCCCCGAGTTCCTGGACGCCGAGACCTTCCCCACGCTGGAGTACCGCAGCACCGGCGTCAAGTCCCGCGACGGCAACGAGTTCGTCCTCTCCGGCGAGCTGACCGTCAAGGGCGTCACCCGCCCGGTCGACCTCGAGGTCGAGTTCGAGGGCGTCGGCCGCAGCCCGTTCGGCCAGGACATCTTCGGCTTCTCCGCCACGACCGAGATCGACCGCGAGGAGTTCGGCCTGACCTGGAACGTCGCGCTGGAGACGGGCGGCGTGCTGGTC
This sequence comes from Micromonospora sp. NPDC004336, assembly GCF_053602615.1. Lineage (NCBI taxonomy): Bacteria > Bacillati > Actinomycetota > Actinomycetes > Micromonosporales > Micromonosporaceae > Micromonospora > Micromonospora sp. NPDC004336. The sequence goes on along the minus strand of NZ_JBSGDY010000047.1, from coordinate 38,145 downwards.
GGCAAGAAGATCAAGATCGAGATCGAGGGCGAGGCCGTCCGCCAGGCCTGACCCCCGCCGTACCGCGTCCCGGGCCCGCGCCGCACCCCGGCGCGGGCCCGGCGCGCGTCCGGGACCGGGACGGTGCGATTTGTCACGACTTATTCGCGGCCCGGTCCGCGTGGCGGGCGGTACCGGCTGGGTAGTGATGCCGCCGGGAGCGTCGGTCGACCGGCCGTGGATGGTCCCGGCCGATGGATAGCCGGGTCCCGCCTCTGGTGCGGGCGCGGGCGGCGCTCCTAACCTGAATGGTTCACCACGCGCATCTCCGGGCCGGTACGGTCCCGACTGCGCCTCGCGCCGGGAGGAAACATGGGCAGGGACGTCGAGCAGGACGCCTTCTCCCGGGAGGACCGCGTCCGCTACCGGCAGAAGGTGCGGCGGTGCCTGGACGTCTTCGCCCTGATGCTGGACGACTTCGGCTTCGACGCCGACCGGCCGATGACGGGCCTGGAGATCGAGCTGAACCTGGTCGACTCCGCCGCCGAGCCGGCGATGCGCAACGACCAGATCCTCGCCGACATCGCCGACCCGAGCTTCCAGACCGAGCTGGGGCAGTTCAACCTGGAGCTGAACGCGCCGCCCCGGCTGATCGAGGGGACGGGCTTCGCCGACTACGAGCGGGACCTGCGTGGCAGCCTCACCCGGGCCGACGAGCGGGCCGCCAAGTCGGACGCGAAGATCGTCCTGGTCGGCATCCTGCCGACGCTCACCGAGCGGCACCTGGTGGTCGACAACCTCTCCACCAACGAGCGCTACCGGGTGCTCAACGACCAGATCGTCGGCGCCCGCGGCGAGGACATCGAGCTCGACATCCGGGGGGTCGAGCGGTTGCGGACCCACACCGACTCGATCGCCCCCGAGGCCGCCTGCACCAGCCTCCAGTTCCACCTCCAGGTCGCCCCCGACAGCTTCGCCGACTACTGGAACGCCTCCCAGGCCATCGCCGGGGTGCAGGTGGCCGTGGGCGCGAACTCGCCCTTCCTGTACGGCCGGCAACTCTGGGCGGAGACCCGGATCGCCCTGTTCGGGCAGGCCACCGACACCCGGCCGGACGAGCTCAAGGCGCAGGGCGTACGCCCCCGGGTCTGGTTCGGGGAACGCTGGATCACCTCGATCTTCGACCTGTTCGAGGAGAACGTCCGCTACTTCCCGCCGCTGCTGCCGATCTGCGAGGACGAGGACCCGGTCGAGGTGCTGCACGCCGGCGGCGTACCGGAGCTGGGCGAGCTGCGCCTGCACAACGGCACCGTCTACCGGTGGAACCGACCGGTCTACGACATCATGAACGGCCGCCCGCACCTGCGGGTCGAGAACCGCGTGCTGCCGGCCGGCCCGACCGTGGTCGACATGCTGGCCAACGCCGCCTTCTACTTCGGCCTGGCCCGGGGGCTGGCCGAGGCCGACCGGCCCATCTGGAGCCAGCTCACCTTCAGCTCGGCGGAGGAGAACTTCCACGCCGCCGCCCGCCGCGGCATGGACGCCGTCCTGCACTGGCCCCGCCTCGGCGAGGTGCCGGTCACCAAGCTGGTCCTGGACGTCCTGCTGCCCAGCGCCGCCGCCGGGCTCGACCGGTTCGGGGTGGCCCCGGCCGAACGCGACCGGCTGCTCGGCATCATCGAGCAGCGCTGCCGTACCGGCCGCAACGGCGCGGTCTGGCAGACCGAGGCCGTCTGGTCGGCCGAGCGGCACCGGGGCATGGACCGGGACGCCGCCCTCCACCACATGCTGCAGCGCTACGCGGAGCTGCAACGCACCAACGAGCCCGTACACACCTGGCCGGTCGACTGACCGTCGGCCGCGCGGGCCGGCGATCGCGATCAGCGGGTGCGGCGGCCGGACCGGGGCCGGCGGCCGCCGGGCGGCGACTGCTCAGGACCGGCCTCCGGGGCCGCCTGCTCGCCGGCGACGGGCGCCAGCGCCGGACCGTCCCCGGACACCGTCGGCGGAGCCTCCCCCGCCACGGGTACGGCGGGATCGCCGACCCGCGTCGCCACCCCGGCCGGGGCAGCGGCGGGTCCCGCTTCCGCCGGCCCCGCGGGAGTGGTGTCGGTGTCCGGTCCGGCCGGTTCGTGGTGCCTCGCCGGCGACGGGTCGTCGGGGAGACCGGCCGGTTCGCCGGTGCGCTGCCGGGGCACCCGCACCGCACCGTGGCGCGCGGCGTGCCGGGTGGCCCGCTGGGCGAACGCGGCGACCAGGACGGAGCCGCCGACCCCGACGATCACCGCGTACGGCGCGATCAGGTGCGCCGACACCTGCTCCGGGCTGATCGCGGTCAGCCTCGGCACCGCCAGGAAGTACGCGGTCGCGACCAGCAGCGGGCCGGCCGCGCCGGAGGCGGCCGCCCCGACCCGGCGGTCGGCGTGTCGGGCGCTGCCCCGGGCGGCCAGAGCGCCGATCAGCAGCGCGGAGCCGAGCGACAGCAGCGCTCCCGGCCAGTAGAAGTAGTCCCGGATCCAGAACTGCCCGTCGTCGGCGCTGAGCTGCCAGATGCCGAGCTGGGCGCTGGTCAGCCCGCGCCCGGCCAGCACCCCGTCGACCACCGCGACCACGGCGAGCAGCCAGAGCCAGCCCACGGTGGCGATCACGTTGTTCGCGGCGGCCCGCGAGCGCAGCGCCCAGAGGGCCGTCAGCACCCCGACCAGGACACCGACCGCTGCGTACGCGGCCGCGACGTTCCGGGGAGAGCCGGTGTCGGCCGCCACCGCCGTCCGCGCCGGCACGGCCACCAGCAGCACGGTGACCAGCGCGCCCAGCCCGGCGGCCAGGGCGAGCGCGACGTGCCGGAGGGCGCCGTCGCCCGGCCCGGTGACGGTCGGGTGGCCGGGGTCGTCGACGCTCGGGTGGCCGGGCTCGTCGACGGCCGTGCCGCCGGGAGTGGACCGGGGCTCGTCGACGGTCGTGCCGGCGGAGGTGGACCGGGGCTCGGTGGCGGTCGCGTCGCCGGCCACGGCAGGGGGCGCCGGCACCCGGTCGCGTAGCCGCTGCGCGCACACCGCCCCGGCCACGGTCGAGGTGGCCGCGATCCAGGTGGCCCAGATCAGGCCGGCCACCCAGGCGGTCGCGCCGGCGGTGGCGTCCGGCGGGGCCCAGTTGATGATGCCCAGCCCGTAGCCGAAGCCCAGTTGGGCCGCGCCCGCGCCGGCAGCGACGCCGACCGCGGTGACGATCGATCCTCCCCAGCCCCGTCTGGCCATGCCGGGCAGCGTAACGTCCCGTGCTCGGCGCGGCGAGTCGTGACGGGTTCCCACCGGACGACCGGAACGGCGCCGGGCTTGGCGGCGGCGGATACGGTCGCCGGTGATCGAGGCGGGTGGAAACGGCATGACGGACGGGTACACGGGCGACGCGCGGAACAGCGACGGCCCGGGCCGGTTGACCGTGCTGCTCGGCGGCGGGCTGGCCCTCGTGCTGCTCGCCGCCGTCGGGGCGACCGGCGGTTGGCTCCTGGCCGGGGAGGACGACGGACCGACCCCGCCGGCCGCGGCGGCGGACGCGACACCCACCGGCACACCGGGCCCGACCCGGTCGACGCCGTCGCCGCCGCGCAGGACCGCCTCGCCGACCGGCCTCACGGTGCCCGAGGTGGTCGGGGAGGACTTCGCCGAGGCCCGCGACGAGCTGCGCGAGCGGCGGCTGGGCTGGCGGCTCGTCTTCACGGGCGGCGGTACGGGAAGGACGGTGGAGCGCGCCTCCCCGCCCGTCGGGACGCAGGTCCGCCCGGGGCACACCGTGACGCTGTACGTGAGCGGGCCGGCCCCGGCCGCGACCGTGCCGGACGTGACGGGTGACGACTGCGACGATGCGGCCGACGACCTCGTCGACGAGGGCTTCTACCCCCGGTACCGCTCGGGCCGGACCGGCCCGGTCACCCGGCAGGATCCGGTCGGCGACAGCACGGGCAGGTGGAACGACCAGGTGTCGATCTGGTGCGGCGAGGCGTCGGCCGCCCCGGACTCGGCAGCTCCGACACCCTGACGGGACCTTCGGCACGTTGATCCCGGCCGATGGCCGCCCGGGCCGCTAGGTTGGCCTCAGGGGCCGCGATGCCCGCCCGGTTCGGGAAAGGACGTGCCATGAGCGAGCGCCAGCGAGCGAATCGTCGGCACAGTGCGGTGGTGCCTCGTGTCGGTACGCAGCGAAGCGGAGTGCCGGCATGAGCGACGACCGTCGGGAACCGCCCGCCGGGGAGGGCGACGACCCGACCCGCCCGCTGCCCCCGTCGGGCGGGTCGGAGCCGGCGGACCGCACCCGGCGGCTGCCCGGCCCCGAGGGCGGGGCGCCCGCCGGGGGCGACGCGACCCGGGCGATGCCCGTCGACCGCACCGCCCCGATGGACCGTACGGCCGTCGAACCGCCCGGGCGGTCCGGCCCGCCGGCCTGGTCGGGTCGCGCCGAGGTGCCGCCGCCCCGGCCGGCCGATCCGCGCGAGGCCGGCACCGAGTGGTACGCCGAGGAGGCCGGCGGCCGGCGTTGGTGGCTGCCGATCGTGTGGGGTGTGGTCGCGCTGCTGCTGCTCGGCCTGCTCGGCGTCGGGCTCTGGCTGGCCCTCCAGTCGGCGGACGACGGTCCGTCCGGCCCGGACCCGTCCCCCTCCCCGCCGGTGACCCGCGCGTCGCCGACGACCCCCGCGCCGACCTCGGCCGCCCCGACCACCCCGTCGCCCTCGGCGCCGGCCACCACGGCGGCGGCGCAGGTGCCGATGCCTCCCGTGGTGAACCTGCCGCTGGAGACGGCGCGGGCGATCCTGGACGATCTCGGGCTGGAGCACCGGGTGGAGTACCGCGAGTCCGACCGGCCGGAGGGCACGGTGATCCGCACCGACCCGGAGGCGGGGGAACCGGTTCCCGACGGGGAGGAGGTCACCCTGGTGGTGTCCCGAGGAGCGCCGTCGCCGAGCGGCGGCGAGCCCACGCCGACCGGCGCGCCGACCTCCACCCGGTGAGCCGCTGACGGCCCCGCCCCGAGCGGCCAGCTGCCGACCCCCCTCGCTGCCGGCAGCTGGCCGAGCGGCGGGGTCACCACATCCGGCGTCTGGTCCCGACCAGGCCGAGCCCGGCCAGGGAGATGGCCAGGCCGAAGATCCCGGACCAGAAGAGGGAGCGGCGGGCGTCGTCCGGCGTGTGGCGGGCGGCCTCCGTCGTCCCGCCCGACACCTCGGGGTCGACCGTCGTCCCGGGCTCGTCGGCGGCGCCGAACGCGTCGGCCCCGTCCGGGTAGGGGGCGTCGAGGGCGGCCGACCCCTCGTCGTCCGACGGGTCGTCGTCGACCACGGTGATCTCCGGTGCGGGGACCGGGGCGGTCAGCCGGGTGGTGGACGACAGGGCGGGGTCGCGGACCACGACCACCAGCGTCGTGGCGGCGCCGATCAGCGCCAGGATTCCGAAGGCGTAGGCGATACGGGAGCGGTGGTGCCGCCGCGCGGCGGGCTGATTGACCATGGCCATCCCAGGTTCGGGGTCCTGGACGCGCGGGGTGGAACCTGCCGGGGTGGGCGTACCTCGATTCTATGGCTCGCCCACCCCCTCCGACTGCCGATCGCGCAGCTCAGCCCACGCGGACCGGGGTGCGGACGACCGGCCGGCGCGGCGCGCGCACGGTGTGCGGGCGGGGCTCGGGAGCGGCCCGCAGTTGGCGCAGCCCCTCCCGCTGGACGAAGATCGACCGCCGGTTGACCGCGTCCCCCGATGCGTTCAACTCGTAGCCGTCGAGCCAGACCCAGCCGTCGTAGGTGGGCCAGTCGAGCACCCGGATCACCCGGAACATGATGGGTCTGAGGAACTGGACACTCGCCGCGCGAGTCACGTGCAGTACGTCACCAGAGCGGGGAAGCACATGGGCTCCTGGTAGGGATCGGCCGGCGGACGGGCCGGCGTGAGCGGGTCGGGGGACGTCTCGGTGCCGGCGACGGGGTCGTGCCCTCGTGGACCGGTGGTGCGGGTGGTGGTGGTCGGGCCGTACCCGCTGGTGGCGAGCCGCCACCCGACCATCACCCGGCTGCTCCGGGTAACCGCTCCCGCCGCCGCAGCCAACTGGCGTGCAGCGGCGGGGTCATCAACCCGGGGCAGGTCTGGTTGCCGAGGACGGGTGGTCCCACCGGCCCGCGTCCCGGATCCCGTGGGGTCACCACGGCGGGGAAGCGGACGGAGACGGTGAGTAACCCGTGCCATACGGACAGAGTGCATCAGCGACGTGCTTCATGCAAGTTGCACGTCGACTTTTGCCGATACGTGAGCGGCTCGCGCGAAGCGGCGCTTGAAGCCGTTCACGTATGGGCGGCACACTGGGGGCCGGTTTCGCCGTCGCGGCCGGCCGATGACCGGCACCACCCCTCGCCGCGAACGACTCGCCCGCCGAACTGACGGTCGCGCCCCGGCGGGGGACGACGACAGCGGCGCGCGCGAGGCGGAGGTGGACCGGTGAGGGCCGACAGCCGGGGGTCCCGATCAGCGGGCGGGGTGTGCGGCCGTGAGTGAGCGGCGCAGCCCGACCATCCGTCGTCGCCGCCTGGGCGCGGAACTGCGCCGGCAGCGGGAGGCGGCCGGGATCACCATCGAGGTGGTCGCCGAGCAGCTGGAGTGCTCGGCGTCGAAGATCTCGCGGATCGAGACCGGGCACACCACGGCGACCCCGCGCGACGTGCGGGACATGCTCCGGATCTACGGGGTGGTGGGCGCCGAGAGCGACGAGCTGGTGCAGATCGCCCGGGAGGCACGGCAGAAGGGCTGGTGGCACCCCTACAGCACCGTCCTGGTCGGCGCGTACGTCGGGCTGGAGGCGGCGGCCAGCTCGATCCGGGCGTACGAGCAGCAGGTGGTGCCCGGCCTGCTGGAGACGGAGGAGTACGCGAGCGCGATGATCCGCGCCGCGCGGCCGGACTTCACGGCCGACCAGGTCGCACAACGGGTCCGTGTCCGGCTGGGCCGTCAGTCGTTGCTGACACAGGAAGATCCGGTCGATCTGTGGGTGGTGCTCGATGAGGCGGTGGTGAGCCGGCCGGTGGGCGGGGACGAAGTAATGCGTAGCCAGCTCAAAAGGCTGGTCGAGGTGGCCGAACTGCCGAACGTGACGGTGCAGGTCCTGCCCTTCGAGGTGGGGGCGCACGCCGGCATGGACGGGACCTTCACGATCCTCAGCTTCCCCGAGCCCGGTGATCCGGATGTCGTGTACGCGGAGAACGCCACGGGTGGGCTCTTCCTGGAGAAGAGCGACGAACTGCAGAAGTACAGCTTCATCTTCGATCACATCCGATCGGCTGCCATGCCTCCGGAGGAGTCCATCGCACACATCGCGAAACTGGCAGAGGAGCCGTTGTGGAAATGGCGACCAAGGGGTTCCCCGTGGACCTGACGCGGGCAGCATGGTTCAAGAGCTCGAAGAGCGGGCCGAACTGTGACAACTGCGTGGAGGTGGCGTACGTGACGGGGGCGGTCGGCGTGCGGGACTCGAAGGACAAGACGGGTCCTGCCCTGGTCTTCGCCCCGGGCGAGTGGCACGCCTTCGTCGCCGGCGCCAGCTGTGGTGCGTTCGGCCGGGACTGACCGGTAGGTGACGGGTGTCCCCGTCCGGCGCGCGGGCCGGGCGGGGACACTGCCGTGCCCGCGTCCGGGCGGCGGGTGAAGAAGCCCGGGCATCCCGTCGCCACATCGGGGCCCGTGTCGTTGTACCCCTCGATACGGCGCTGGTCGACAACCCGCCGCACGAGTCGCGACCGAACGAGGCAGGCGAGACGGATGACGACGATCGGGTCAGACAACCTCACCAACGGGCCGGGCAAGCCGGAGCGCTTCGGGGGCAAGTACCGCGGCGCGCGCCGGGACACCGTCCTGACCGAGGTGGTGTCGACCGACACGGAGGTCGGCGGCCGGGAGCCGGCGACGACCGCGCCGGAGCAGGGCGGCGCGCCGCTCTCCCTGCCGTCGCTGGACCCGAACCCGCTGACCGAGCCGTCGTTCCCGCCGGGCGGCTGGTCGATGGAGCCGACGGAGTCGCTGGTCGACCACCCGCTGCTGCGCGGGCTGCTGATGGAGCTGCCGCCGAAGGGCAGCGTCCCGCCGCCCGGCTGGCTCGACCGCTGGTTCGAGGCCACCCGGGCGATCCTGGAGCTGCTATACGTGCAGGGCCCCGGCCGCTCGCGCTGACGCCGGCCGGGGCGGCGCGGCCCGCTCGGCGAGGCGGCTGTGCCGCAGCGCGTGCCGTACGCCGATGGCGGCGACGCCCAGCACGCCGGCGGTGATCGCGGGCCCGGCGACGCCGGGCCCGAACGGCAGTCCGGGGGCGCCGGCCGTGATTACCGCTGGCAGCATCGCCAGGCCGGTGACCTGGAGCGGAAGCCCCACCAGCGGGTGCGCGGCGGCGGCCCGCAGGCCGTGCGGGGCGGGCGTCCGCGGCGCCGCGGCGAGCGCTCCCGCGCCCGCGCGCAGCCGGCGCACCCGGCGCACGGTGCAGGTCGCGACCAGGAGCGCCGGAGCGGCGGCGAGCGGGAGGCCGGCGGCGGCCCGGTCCACCGGGGTCGCGCCGGCGCTGGCGAGCCCGGCGGCCAGCACGGCGGCCGTCAGGCCCAGGCCGGACAGGGTCAGGGCGAGCACCCATCCGGTACGCCGGCGCAGGGCGCCGGCGCGGTCCAGCGTCGGCATGCCGTCCGCGAGCCACCCGGCGGCCAGCCAGACGGCGGCCAGCGGGGCCAGGACGGTGAGGTGACTCTCCATGACGCAGAGCATTGCCCGTTTTCGACGAGCGTGAATCCGGGGCGGGCCCCCGTTCGTCCCGTAACGCGTCCCGTAGGGGGTCATCTCCCCGGCGGTATAGACAAGTCGACATGTTTGAATTGAGTGCCGCCCCGCTCTACCCTCTGCTTGATCGGCATCTATCGATTCTCTCGCCATGGACGTCGGACGGTCGGGTGCCGGTCGGAGGGAGTAGAAGATGGGTCTTCCACGTAGGTCCCTGCTCGTCGGGCTGGCCACCATGGCCATGGTGGCCACCGCCACGCCGGCCCTGGCCGCCGAGCCCGTCGGCACGATCCGCGCCGCAGGCGGTGCCACCGCCGTGGCCGACAGCTACATCGTCGTCTTCAAGGACAGCTCGGTCGCCAGCAGCGGCGTCGGCAACACGGCGCAGCGGCTGGTCGACCGGCACGGCGGCGCGGTCGCCCGCACCTACGGCGCCGCCCTGCGCGGCTTCGAGGTCCGGGTCGGCGCCAAGGCCGCCGCCCGCATCGCGGCCGACCCCGCCGTGGCGTACGTCGAGCAGAACCACACGGTCTCCATCGCCGGCACGCAGACCAACCCGCCGTCCTGGGGCCTGGACCGGATCGACCAGCGGGCCCTGCCGCTGGACAACTCCTACACGTACCCGAACACGGCGAGCAACGTGACCGCCTACATCATCGACACCGGCATCCGGTTCAGCCACAGCGACTTCGGCGGCCGGGCGGTCTCCGGCTACGACGCCGTCGACGGCGGCTCGGCCGACGACTGCAACGGGCACGGCACGCACGTCGCCGGCACCGTCGGCGGGTCGGCGTACGGCGTCGCCAAGGGCGTCCGCCTGGTCGGCGTCCGGGTGCTGAACTGCTCCGGCAGCGGCACGAACGCCGGCGTCATCGGCGGCGTCGACTGGGTGACCGCCAACGCCGCCAAGCCGGCCGTGGCCAACATGAGCCTCGGCGGTGGCGCGAACACCACGCTCGACACCGCCGTGCGGAACTCCATCAACTCGGGCGTGAGCTACGGCCTCGCGGCCGGCAACGACTCCGGCGGCAACGCCTGCAACACCTCGCCCGCCCGCACCGCCGAAGGCATCACCGTCGGGTCGACGACCAACACCGACGCCCGGTCGTCGTTCTCCAACATCGGCACCTGCCTGGACATCTTCGCGCCCGGCTCGTCGATCACCTCGGCGTGGTACACCAGCGACACCGCCACCAACACGATCAGCGGCACCTCGATGGCGACGCCGCACGTGGTCGGCGCGGCGGCCCTGGTGGCCAGCGCCAACCCGACCTGGACGCCGCAGCAGGTCCGCGACTACCTGGTGAACAACGCCACCAACAACGTGGTGACCAACCCGGGCACCGGCTCGCCGAACAAGCTGCTCTACGTCGTCAACGGCGACACCCCGCCGCCGCCCAACGACTTCTCCGTCTCGGTCTCGCCGACCTCCGGCTCGACCGCGCCGGGCGGCTCGGTGACCGCCACGGTCGCCACCGCCACGACCAACGGCTCCGCCCAGTCGGTGAGCCTCTCCGCCAGCGGGCTGCCGTCCGGGGCGACCGCCTCGTTCAGCCCGGCCACCGTCACCTCGGGCGGCTCCGCCACGCTCACCATCAGCACCTCGGCGAGCACCCCGCCCGGCACGTACCCGGTGACCGTGACGGGGACCGCCGCCTCCGGCAGCAAGACCGCGACCTACTCGCTGACCGTGACCGGCACCGGCGGCGGCAGCTGCTCCGGCACCAACGGCACCGACGTCGCGATCCCGGACACCGGCGCCACGGTGAGCAGCTCCATCACGATCTCCGGGTGCGCCCGCAACGCCTCGTCGGCCTCGACCGTCGCGGTGAACATCGTGCACACCTACCGCGGTGACCTCGTCGTCGACCTGGTCGCGCCCGACGGCTCGTCCTACCGGCTGAAGAACAGCAGCTTCTGGGACGGCGCGGACAACATCAACACCACCTACACGGCGAACCTGTCGAGCGAGGCGGCGAACGGCACCTGGCAGCTGCGGGTGCGGGACGCCTACGCCGGTGACTCCGGCTACATCAACACCTGGACCCTGACCCTCTAGGTCCTCGACAGGGTGCGGCCCCTCCCGGTCCACCGGGAGGGGCCGCACCGCTCGCCGTCGGGTCAGACCGCGAAGCTGCCGGGGTGCTCGGTGGCCGGGGCCGGCGGCCTCGCCTTCCACAGGCCCGTCTTCTGCGCGGCCAGCCGGGCCAGGTAGGCCGGGTTCAGGATCACGTACCGCCGCCACAGCCGCTTGGGCTCCAGGCCGAGCCGCCAGAACCACTCCAGGCCCGCCCGCTGCATCCACGGCGGCGGCTGGCGCAACAGCCCGGCGTGGTAGTCGAAGGCCGCCCCGACCGCCATCAGCGGCATGTCCAGCAGCGGCCGCATGGCGTACGCGAAGACCTCCTGGCGCGGGCAGCCCAGCCCGACCAGGACGAGCCGGGCGCCGCTGGCCCTGATCCGGTCGGCGATCTCGACGTCCTCGCCCGGCTGCACCGCCCGGAACTTGGACGGCTCCACGCCGGCGATCTTGAGCGCGGGGAACATCCGCTCCAGCGCCGGGATCAGCTTCGCCAGGGTCTCCTCGGTCGAGCCGTAGAGGTAGACCGGCAGGCCCTCGTCGGCGAAGCGGGAGAGCACGTGCAGGGTCAGCGTCGGGCCGTAGACGCGGTCGGTGAGCCCGGCGCCGTGCAGCAGGTTGAGCGCCCAGCGCACCGGCTGGCCGTCGGGGGTGACCACGTCGAAGGAGTTCAGCCGGGCGTTGTGCGCCGGGTCGAGCACCCCGGTCATCACCCCGTGCACGGCCAGCGCGGTCAGCGCCAGCGGGCGGCGCTCCTGCGCGGCCGCCACCACCTGCTCCGTTGCCGCGGCGTAGTCGGTGGCGTCGACCAGCACGCCGAGGACGTTCCGCTTGCCCCTGGCGGTCATGACGCCGGCACCCACTTGTCCACGTTGGCCTCGTAGATCTCACGCATGATCATGGGAACGTCGTAGACCTGCTTCCACTCCGGATAGTCGGCCTGGAACGCCTCGTTCGAGCCGATCCACCACTTGTGGTCGCCGATCCGGTTGGCCTCGACGTACTCGGTGATCATCTTCTCGCCGGTGATCTGCTCGGCCAGCGCGAACGCCTCCCGGTTGGAGGTGTTGGAGTGCCGGCCGCCGCCCAGGTTGTAGACCGCCGCCGAGCGCGGGTTGCGGAAGAACGCCTCGAACGCCGAGACCACGTCCGAGCTGTGGATCGCGTCCCGCACCTGCTTGCCCTGATAGCCGAAGATCTTGTATGTCCGGCGCTCCATGTTGGCGCGCATCACGTAGCCGAGGAAGCCGTGCAGCTCCGTCGCCGAGTGCGCCGGCCCGGTCAGCGTCCCGCCCCGGAAGCAGGCCGTCCGCATGCCGAAGTAGCGGCCGTACTCCTGCACCATCACGTCGGCCGCGACCTTGGAGGCGCCGAAGATGGAGTGCAGGCAGGCGTCGATCGACATGTCCTCGCGGATGCCCTGCTCGTACGGGTGCCCCGGCTCGATCTCCCACCGCGTCTCCAGCTCCACCAGGGGCAGGCTGTTCGGCCGGTCGCCGTAGACCTTGTTGGTGGAGCAGTGGATCACCGGCGCCTCGATGCAGTGCTCGCGCACGTTCTGCAGGACGTTCAGGGTGCCGGCGGCGTTCACGTCGAAGTCGGTGAACGGGTCGCGCACCGCCCAGTCGTGCGACGGCTGGGCGGCGGTGTGGATCACCACGGCGACGTCGCCGGCGTACCGCTTGAAGAGCTTGCCCAGCGCGGCGCGGTCCCGGATGTCGATGCTGTGGTGCGAGTACGCGGCCCCCAGCTCGTCGGTCAACCGCCGGACGTTCCAGGCTGTCGAGGCCTCCTCGCCGAAGAACTCCTGCCGCATGTCGTTGTCGATGCCGACGACGTCGAGACCGAGGCCGGCGAAGTGCCGGACCGCCTCGGAGCCGATCAGCCCGCCCGACCCGGTCACGAATGCGACACTCACACGCCACTCCTGGTCCTTCGGAGGCAGAAACCATCGGAGCATAGCGTGACGTACGGCACGCCCCGACACGCAGCGAGGGCCCCGCATCACTGCGGAGCCCTCGCTCTATCGGTGGGGAAGGGGGGAGTTGAACCCCCACGCCCTTTCGGGCACACGGACCTGAACCGTGCGCGTCTGCCATTCCGCCACTTCCCCGTGGCTTGACCTCGAACACTGTAGTCTGTGCCGGTCCTGCTGTCTCCAGCGGGCCCCGGACATCCTACGCGGTCCGTGGTCGTTGCCCCGATCGGTTACCGTCTGTGAGGCGGTACCGTTCGTGGCGGACGAAAGAGTAGCACGACAGCAGGGGCCCTTCCGAACGGGCCGCCGTCAGCCGGCCGAGCGGCGTGTGAGCTGCGCGCCCGCCGGCCGGATACCATCATGTCCTCGGGACCCGAGGAGGAGCCGGTGAGCGTGCTGCAACGCTTCGAGAAGCGTCTGGAAGGCCTGGTCGAGGGAGCCTTCGCCAAGGTCTTCAAAGGGGTGGTCCACCCCGTGGAGATCCTCAACGCCATGCAGCGGGAGGCCGAGGCGCACAAGGCGATCCTGGCCGGTGGGCGCACGTTGGTGCCCAACCGCTACGTGATCGATCTCTCGCCCTACGACCACAGTCGGCTGGCGCCGTACGCCGCCGCGCTGGCCCAGGAGCTGGCCCAGTCGCAGGCGGAGTTCATCGGCGAGCAGGCCTGGACGGTCTACGGCGACGTGATCGTCGAGATCGAGCGCGGCGAGGGGCTGGACACGGGCATGTTCCGGGTCACCGCCGAGGTCTACACCGGCGGCGAGGTGGCCCCGGTCTCGGCGCCCGGCTACGACGCCGGCCCGCCCGCCTACCCCGCTTACGACCAGGGCGGCGGCTACGGTCCCCCGCCCGGCCACGGCGGCAGCCGCAACGTGCGGCTGGTCTCCGGTGACGGGCGCACCTACCCGCTCCAGATGGGCTCGACCGTGATCGGCCGCGGCGACCAGGCCAACCTGCGGCTGCCCGACGTCGGCATCTCGCGGCGACACGCCCGGCTGGACTTCGACGGCGGCCAGGTCGTGCTCACCGACCTCGGGTCGACCAACGGCACGATGGTCAACGGCCAGCGGGTCTCCGCCGTCGCGCTCAACCCCGGCGACATGATCCAGCTCGGCACCACGACGCTGACCTTCCGCGTGGACGGCTGATCCGCCTTGCCGGAACTCGTCATCACCGTCGCCCGGTTCGGGTTCCTGATCCTGCTGTGGATCTTCGTGTTCACGGTGGTCGGCGTGATCCGCCGGGACCTCTTCGCGGGTGCCCGGTCGGGCCGGCTGGTGGCCGCCCCGCGGGCGGTCGGCGCCTCGCTCGGGCAGGCGGGGAAGCCGGCGAAGGCGAAGCGGGGCAGGGCGGCGCACCAGCTCGTGGTCACCGCCGGCCAGCTGGCCGGCACCCGGATCACCCTCGGGGAAGCGCAGATCACGATCGGTCGGGCCGAGGATTCCACCCTCGTCATCACCGACGACTACGCCTCGGCACGGCACGCCCGGCTGGTGCCCCGTGACGGGCAGTGGTTCGTCGAGGATCTCGGCTCGACTAACGGCACGTACCTCGATCGCGCTAAGGTCACCGGACCAACCCCCGTCCCCCTCGGCGTGCCGATCCGGATCGGCCGCACTTCTCTCGAATTACGGCCATGACTCTGACCCTGCGCTATGCGGCCCACAGCGACCGCGGTCTGATCCGAGACGGTAACCAGGATTCCGTCTACGCCGGGCCGCGGCTACTCGCCGTCGCCGACGGCATGGGCGGCATGGCCGCCGGTGACGTCGCCAGCAACATCGTCATCGGTGCCATGGCGCCGCTCGACGAGGACGTCCCGGGTGACGCCCTCGTCGACGCGTTGCGTTCGGCCGTGGGCACCGCCAACCAGCAGCTCCGCGACACCGTGGACGCCAACCCGCAGCTGGAGGGGATGGGCACCACGCTCACCGCCACCCTCTTCTCCGGCAGCAAGCTGGGCATGGTCCACATCGGCGACTCGCGGGCCTATCTCCTGCGCAACGGCGAGTTCGCGCAGATCACCAAGGACGACACGTACGTCCAGATGCTCGTCGACGAGGGCCGGATCAGCGCCGAGGAGGCGAGCAGCCACCCGCAGCGGTCGCTGCTCACCCGGGCGCTCGACGGCCGCGACATCGACCCGGAATACAGCGTCCGCCAGGTGCTCCCGGGCGACCGCTACCTGATCTGCAGCGACGGCCTCTCGGGCGTGGTCAGCGCCGACACGATCGCCGAGACCATGCGCGAGTACGCCGACCCCCAGCAGTGCGTCGAGCGGCTGGTGCAGCTCGCCCTGCGCGGCGGCGGGCCGGACAACATCACGGTGATCATCGCGGACGCCAGCGACCAGGACATCGTCGAGGCGAGCCCGATCGTCGGCGGCGCGGCCGCCCGCGACCGGGGCATGGCGACCTCCGCCGACGTCTCCACCCCCGCCGCCCGCGCGTCGGCGCTCAACGCCCCGCGACCCCCCGCTCCCGAGGAGCCCGCCGGCGACGACGACGAGCCGGACCGCCCGAAGCACCGACCGGTGCGCGCCGCCGCGATGACGCTGGCGCTGCTGGTGCTCCTCGGCGGGGCCGTCTTCGGCGGCTGGAGCTACACCCAGCGGCAGTACTACGTCGGCGCGACCGAGGACGGCCAGGTCGCGGTGTTCCGGGGGATCCAGGGCGAGATCGCCGGCATGGACCTCTCCACCGTGCACTCCACCAGCCCGGCCGACCTCGACGACCTCACGCTGGCCGCGCAGGAGCAGGTCAAGCAGGGCATCCCGGCCAAGAGCGAGCCGGACGCCGAGCGTCGGCTGGCCGAGCTGACCAGCGACAGCCCGACCAACCCGAACCTGAAGCCGGTCTGCCCGCCCAGCCCGAGCGCGGTGGCCGTCACCACCCCGACGCCGACCGGCGGCGCGGCGACGCCCACGCCGTCGGCCAGCACGAACCCGACGGCCGCCGGCCGTTCGGCGACGCCGGCCGCGCCGACCACCACGCCCGAAGCCACGCCCTCCGACCCGGTCACGCCGACGCTCGACCCGGCCGCCTGCCGGTCGCCGGAGTGAGCGTCGGCTCGAATCGGAGGACGATCCGTGACCGCAGCGGCCATCCCGGCACCCTCGCCCGCCACCACGGGCGAGCAGCCCGGCGTGCGCCTGGCCCGGTCCCGGCGTAACGCCGAACTCTCGCTGCTGCTGCTGGCCATGGTGCTGGTGGCCGCGTACGGGGCGATGGTCGAGGCGAACGTGCTCGACACCGTCACCGCCGACTTCTGGATGCCGGCCGCCGCGCTCACCGCCGTCTTCCTCGGCCTGCACCTGGTGATCCGGTTCCTGGCGCCCTTCGCCGACCCGGCCCTGCTGCCGGCCGTCGCCCTGCTCAACGGCATCGGGGTGGGCTTCCTGCGCCGGCTCGACCTGGGCGACGCCGTCCCCGCCGAGCGGGCGGACCTGGCCGTCTTCGCCGGCAACGGTGGCCGGCAACTGGCCTGGACGCTCCTGTCGGTGATCCTCGCGGCGGGGCTGCTCGTCGTGATGCGCGACCACCGCTCGATCTCCCGCTACGCGTACACCCTGGGGCTGGCCGGCATCGTGCTGGTGATGATCCCGGCGGTGCTGCCGAGCCGCTTCTCCGAGATCAACGGCGCGAAGCTGTGGATCAAGTTCGGCGAGAGCTTCTCGATCCAGCCCGGCGAGTTCGCCAAGCTGGCGCTGCTGGTCTTCTTCGCCTACTACCTCGTGCGCAAGCGCGAGGTGCTGTCGCTGGCGAGCCGCCGCTTCCTCGGCATCGACTTCCCGCGCGGGCGCGACCTCGGCCCGGTGGTCGCGGTCTGGCTGGTCAGCGTCCTGGTCCTCGTCTTCGAGAAGGACCTGGGCACCTCGCTGCTCTACTTCGGCATGTTCGTGGTGACGCTCTACATCGCCACCGAGCGGGTCAGCTGGCTGCTCATCGGCCTGGTGCTCTTCTTCGGCGGCGCCTACCTGGCGTACGTCCTCGGTGACCTCGTCGGCGGGCCGTTCGCCAACTTCTACCTGCGGGCGCAGATCTGGCTGGACCCGTTCGCCGACCCCTACGTGGACGGCTACCAGCTGGTGCAGGGCCTGCTCGCGCTCGGCACCGGCGGCATGTTCGGCGCCGGGCCGGGCGGCGGCCAGCCCGGCAAGCTGCCCGAGGTGCAGAACGACTTCATCTTCGCCGGCATCGGCGAGGAGATCGGGCTGTTCGGCCTCTCCGCGCTGCTCGTCGTCTACCTGCTGATCGTCGAGCGGGGCCTGCGGGCGGCCCTGGCGGTCCGCGACTCGTTCGGCAAGCTGCTCGCCGGCGGCCTGGCCTTCACCCTCGGGCTCCAGGTCTTCGTGATCGTCGGCGGGATCAGCAAGCTCATCCCGCTCACCGGCCAGACCACCCCGTTCCTCTCCGCCGGCGGCTCGTCGCTGATGGCCAACTGGCTGCTCATCGCGGTGCTGCTGCGGATCTCCGACGGGGCCCGCCGGCCCGTCACCGGCGGGGGCGGCAAGGCGGCCCGACCGTCCGGCGGCCCGCCGGAGCAGCTGCACGGTGCCCCCACGGAGGTGATCAGGCCGTGAACGCACCCCTGCGCCGCGTCGGCGTCGTCGTGATGGTCCTCTTCGGGTTGCTCTTCGCCAACCTGAACTGGATCCAGGCCTACAAGGCCGACGAATACCGCACGAGCGACTACAACGGCCGGGTCCAGGTCGCCGAGTACGAGCGCAAGCGCGGCAACATCGAGGCCGGCGGCACCGCGCTCGCCACCAGCAAGGAGACCAACGGCGAGCTGAAGTTCCGCCGCACCTACCCGGCCGGGGCGAAGTACGCGCACGTCCTCGGCTACAAGCCGGTCAACCTCGCCGACACCGGCATCGAGAAGTTCGAGAACGACTTCCTGGCGGGCACCAGCGACGCGCTGATCGCCAACCGGGTCAAGGACATGTTCACCGGCAACGACACCGGCGGCGGCAACGTGCTGCTCACCCTCTCCAAGCGGGCGCAGGACGTCGCGTACGAGCAGTTGCGGAACAACCGCCTCGACGTCCCGAAGGGCGCGGCGGTCGCCGTCGACCCGCGTACCGGAGCGGTGCAGGCGCTCGTCTCCATCCCGAGCTACGACCCCAACCCGCTGGCCAGCCACGACACCGACGAGGCGACGGCCGCGTACAACAAGCTGGAGGGGGACCCGGCCGGCCCGCTGAAGAACCGGGCCCTCGGCGAGGTGCTGCCCCCGGGCTCCACCTTCAAGATCGTGGTGGCCGCCGCCGCGCTGGAGAACGGCATCGGTCAGGACACGTCGATCTCGGCCGGTTCCAGCTACACCCCGCCGACCTCGGGTTCGCCGATCCGCAACGCGGCGCCCTCCATCTGCCCGGAGTCCGAGGTGACGCTGATGAGCGCGGTCACCGAGTCGTGCAACACCGGCTTCGCCAAGCTCGGCGTCCGGCTGGGCGCGGACAAGGTCAAGGAGAAGGCCCGGCAGTTCGGCTTCGAGCAGGAGGACCTCACCGTCGGCCAGCTCGGCGAGGGCGGCCACCCGGTGGCGGCGAGCCGGACCGGGGACATGCAGAACCCGGACGGCAGCACCGACCCGGCCGCGCTGGCGCAGTCCTCGATCGGCCAGAACAACGTGCGGATGACCCCGCTCCAGGGCGCGATGATCGCTGCGGCCGTCGCCAACGACGGCAGCCAGATGCGGCCGTACCTGGTCCGCCAGTTGCTCGCCCCGGACCGCACCACGAGCTACTACACGGCCAAGCCGAAGGAGCTGCGGCAGCCGGTCAGCGGTCAGGTCGCCGGCGACCTGCGGGAGATGATGGTCAGCGTCGTCAGGAACGGCACGGGCGGCAACGCGCGGATCGACGGCTACACCGTCGGGGGCAAGACCGGCACCGCCCAGTCCGCGCCCGACCGGCCCGACCACGGCTGGTTCATCGGCTTCGCCCTCGACAAGGACGGCAACCCGGTCTCCGCGGTCTGCGTGGTGCTGGAGCAGGCGGGGCCGGGCGGCAGCGCCGAGGCGGCCCGGATCGCCGGGCAGATCATGCGGGCCGCGATCGCCGATCCCGGGGGCCGCTGACATGCTCAGTCCCGGGGTGCAGCTCGGCAACCGCTACCGCCTCGACGAGCGGATCGCCAGCGGTGGCATGGGCGACGTCTGGCGCGGCACCGATCAGGTGCTCGGCCGGACGGTCGCGGTCAAGAGCCTGCTCCCCGCGCTGCTCGACGACCCCGACTTCGCCGAGCGATTCCGCGGCGAGGCCCGCACGATGGCCACGATCAACCACCCCGGCGTGGTCGACGTCTACGACTTCGGCAACGACCAGCAGATCGCCTTCCTGGTGATGGAGTACGTCGAGGGCGACGCGCTGTCGGCCACCCTGGCCAGGGTCGGCCGGCTCACCCCGGCCCGCACGATGGCGCTGGTCGCCCAGGCCGCCGACGCGCTGCACGCGGCGCACGTGAAGGGCATCGTGCACCGGGACGTGAAGCCGGGCAACCTGCTGGTCCGGCCCAACGGCACCCTGGTGCTGACCGACTTCGGCATCGCCCGGTCGGAGCTGGTCGCCCAGCTCACCGCGGCCGGCTCGGTGCTCGGCACCGCCTCGTACATCTCCCCGGAGCAGGCCACCGGCGGGGTCGCCACGCCCGCCTCCGACGTCTACGCGCTCGGCGTCGTGGCCTACCAGTGCCTCGCCGGCCGGCGCCCGTTCGAGGGCGAGAACCCCCTCGAGATCGCCATGCGGCACGTCCGGGAGGCCCCCCGGCCGCTGCCCGCCGACATCCCGCCGCCGGTGCGTGCCGTGGTGGAGCGGGCGCTGGCGAAGGACCCGGCCGCCCGCTGGCCCAGCGCGGCCGCCCTCGCCGGGGTGGCCCGGCAGCTCAAGGCGCAGCTCTCCCAGCAGGCCCGCGCCGGCGGTCGTCCGGTCTCGGCCGCACCGGCGTCGCCGGCCGCCCCGCCCGGCCGCGCCCAGGTGCCGACGGCCCGCCCGCCGGCGCCTCCGCACCGGCCGCCGACCGTCGCCCCGCAGTCGCCGCGCCCGCCGGCGGCGGCGCCCCGCCCGGCCGTCGCGCCGCACCGCCCCACGGTGGTCGCGCCCGCCGCGCCGGTGTCCCGCCCGCCCGTCGCGCCGCCCGGCTACCCGCGCGGCGCCGCGCCCGTGCCACCGGCCCGCCCGATGGCGTACGCGGGCCAGGCCGCGCCGCAGGCGCCCCCGCCCGGCGGGCAACGGTCGCGGCCCGGGATGGTGTTGCTCGCCATCCTCCTGGCCGTGCTGGTCCTCGTCTGCTCCGGCGTGATTTCCTACAACCTGCGGGAGCGGTCGCAGGCCGGCCCGGTCGCCCCGCAGACGGTGACCTCCGGCGCGCTGCGGCCCGACGGACGCGACGATCCGGCCGGAACGTCGTACCGTCGACAGGAACTGCCCCGGCCGGGCGGCGACGAGACGACGAGCGAAGGACGACAGACGCGATGACAGCGCAGGCCCGCCTGCTCGGTGGCAGGTACCAGGTCGGCGAGCTCCTCGGCTATGGCGGCATGGCCGAGGTGCACCGCGGTCGCGATCTCCGGCTCGGTCGGGACGTCGCGATCAAGATGCTCCGGACCGACCTCGCCCGGGACGCCACCTTCCAGATGCGGTTCCGCCGCGAGGCGCAGAACGCCGCGTCCCTCAACCACCCGGCGATCGTCGCCGTCTACGACACCGGCGAGGAGACCGCGCCGACCGGCGAGACGCTGCCGTTCATCGTGATGGAGTTCGTCAACGGGCGGACCCTGAAGGAGGTCCTCGGCGTCGAGGGGCGGCTCCAGCCGCGCCGGGCGCTGGAGATCTGCGCGGACATGTGCGCGGCGCTGGAGTTCAGCCACCGGCACGGCATCATCCACCGGGACATCAAGCCCGGCAACGTGATGCTCACCCAGACCGGCCAGGTCAAGGTGATGGACTTCGGCATCGCTCGGGCGCTGGCCAGCGGCGCCACCACGATGACCCAGACCAGCGCGGTGATCGGCACGGCGCAGTACCTCTCGCCGGAGCAGGCGCGGGGCGAGGCGGTCGACGCCCGCTCCGACGTCTACGCCGCCGGCTGCGTGCTCTTCGAGCTGCTCTGCGGGCACCCGCCGTTCGTCGGGGACAGCCCGGTCAGCGTGGCCTACCAGCACGTGCGGGAGACCCCGCCGACCCCCAGCGACATCAACCCCGACGTGAACGCCGCGGTCGACGCGATCGTGCTCAAGGCGCTGTCGAAGAACCCGCTCAACCGCTACCAGAGCGCCGGCGAGATGCGGGCCGACCTGCTCCGCGCGGCCGCCGGCCGCCCGGTGATGGCGACCCCGGTGCTGCCGCAGGACGAGACGGCGCAGCTCGCCCCGGCCGCCGGCGGCTACGCGGGCGCCCCCGGCGCCCCGCAGACCCGGCAGATGCCGGCCCGGGTCGGCGACCCGCGGCGCCGCAAGGCGTCGTCCTGGCTGATCGCGATGTTCGCCGCGGTGGGCGTGCTCGCCGTGATCGCCCTCGCCGCCGCCCTGCTGAACCAGGGCGAGGACCGGGTCACCGTCCCGACGGTGACCGGCCTGACCCAGCAGGAGGCGTTCACCCGGATCGAGCAGGCCGACCTGGTGCCCAGGGCGGGCGAGCAGATCTTCAACGCCACCTGCAAGAGGGGCGAGGTGGTCAACCAGACGCCGACCGGCAACTCCTCCCTGGAGGCCAACCAGGAGGTCGTCGTCCAGGTCTGCGGCGGCCCGGCCACCGTGGCCATCCCGATCGGCCTGAAGGGCGCCACCTACGAGAACGCGAAGCAGCGGCTCGAGGCGGCGGGCCTCCAGGTCAAGAAGGAGTCGAAGGACAGCGCCCAGCAGGAGGGCATCGTCCTGGAGGTGTCGCCCGAGGAGGGCAAGCAGGTCGCCGAGAAGGCCGTCGTGACCCTCACCGTCTCCAAGGGCAACGTCGGCCGGGTGCCGAACGTGGTCGGCTCCACCGAGAAGGACGCCAAGGAGGAACTGGATGACGCCGGCTACGAGGTCGACGTCGAACAGGGCCGGGAGGTGCCGGAGGCCGAGGCCGGCCGGGTCCTCTCGCAGAACCCGCGGCCCGGCTCGAACCTCGCGAAGGGCAGGACCGTGACCATCGTGGTCAGCGTCCCGCAGGCCGACCCGTCGCCGACGGACTCGCCGAGCACCCCGCCGACCAGCACGCCCCCGTCGGGCGGCGGCGGCGGGCTTCCGCTGCCGACCACCCCACCGGCCCGGCTTCCCGAGCGGTGACCCCGGCGGGGGCGGCGGGGCCGCAGGGCCGGTCGTCCCGCTGGCGGCGACGCCTGATCCGCGCGGCGGCTCTCGGCCTGGCCGTGCTGCTGCTCGCCAGCCTGCCCTGGCTGTGGACGACGGCCGCCGCCCGCGGCCACCTGCACGACGCGGCCGACGCGCCGGCCGCCGACGTGGTGATCGTCCTCGGCACGGCGGTGGCGGCGGACCGTAGCCGACCCGGGGACCGGCTCACCGGGCGGCTGGAGACCGCCGCCGAGCTGGTGAACAGCGGGCGGGCCCGCGTGGTCCTCGTGTCGGGCGACGGGGGCGGCACGTCCGGCGACGAACCGACGGTGATGACCGCCTACCTGACCGAGCGGCTGGGCGTCGATCCGCGGCGCGTCGTGGCCGACCCGTACGGCCTGGACACCTACGACAGCTGTGCCCGGGCGCGCGACGTGTACGGGGTCGAGCGGGCCCTGGTCGTGACCCAGTCGTACCACCTGTCCCGGGCGGTGACGCTGTGTCGACACCTCGGCATCGACGCCGAGGGGGTGACCGCCCGCTGCACCGGCTGCGGGCCCGTCCTGCTCGTCGGGAAGGGGGTCCGCGACTACCTCGCCAGCGGCAAGGCGGCGTGGGACGCGGTGCGTCGCCGGCCGCCCGCCGTCAGCTCGCCGGCGAGCCCGGCGGTCCGGGAGGCGCTGGCGGGCTGACCCGTGGCGTCCGTCGTCGCCCCCGGATCGCCGCACCGGCCCGGCGGGCCGGCACGCCGGAGCCTCAGCCGGCGGCGAAGGCGGCGCGCCCAAGCTTCAGCCGGTGGCGAAGGCGGCGCGGGGGGAGCTTCAGCCGGCGGCGAAGGCGGCGCGTCGGCGCGCGTCCACCTCGGCGGCCAGTTCCGGGGCGCGTTCCAGCGCCTCCGGGTGGCCGCAGGCGGCGAGCCAGTTCGCCAGCATCAGATGGCCCCCCTCGGTCAGCACGGACTCCGGGTGGAACTGCACGCCCTCGATCGGCAGCGTCCGGTGGCGCATCGCCATCACCACCCCGGAGCCGGTCCAGCCGGTGACCTCCAGCTCCTCGGGCAGCGTCTCGGGCAGCACCGCGAGCGAGTGGTAGCGGGTCGCGGTGAACGGGTCGGGCAGGCCGGCGAGCACCCCGACGCCCTGGTGGCTGACCTCGGAGGTCTTGCCGTGCAGCAGCTCGGGCGCGCGGGTCACGGTGGCGCCGAACGCCTCGCCGATCGCCTGGTGCCCGAGGCAGACGCCGAAGATCGGCAGTTCGCCCGCGTACCGGCGGATGACGTCGAGGCAGATGCCGGCCCGGTCGGGGCTGCCCGGACCGGGCGACAGCAGTACGCCGGCCGCGCCGACCCTGCCCACCTCGGCGACGTCGATCTCGTCGTTGCGCCGGACCTCGCAGTCCACGCCGAGCTGGCCCAGGTACTGGACCAGGTTGAACACGAACGAGTCGTAGTTGTCGATCACCAGGACACGCATCAGGGGGCTCACTCGTCCGGGGAGGGGGGCGGGGTGTTGTTCCGCTCGGTGTCGTACGGCAGGTCGTGCCCGTCGCCGGGCGTGGACTCCCCGTCGCCGCCCGGCACCACGTCACCGGCGGGATCGCCGGAATCCTGGGTGACCTGCACGTCGTCGAAGGGCAGCAGGGGTTCGGCCCACGGGAAGACCACGTACCAGAGCAGGGCCACCATCACGCTGGCGATCAGGAGGCTGCCGACGAGCTTGCCCGGCAGCCCGAAGGGCAGCTTGCGCCAGATCCAGCCGTACACCGCCTAGCCTCCCAGTTCCGTCGGCCGGCCCGCCGACTTGGGCTGGGTACGCGCCAACTCGGCGTGGATGATCAGGCGCTGGTAGTTGTCGAACTTCGGATTGCAGGTGGTCAGGGTGAGCATCCGCTTGGTCGCCTTCTGCCCGGGCTTGCCCGGCACGGGCGCCACCACCTCGACCTGGGTGGGCCGGACGATCCGGCTCTGGGTCACGGTGTAGACGTACCAGTCGGTCTTGCTCTCCACCACGATGGCGTCGCCGTCGTCGAGCTCGTCGAGCCGCCAGAAGGTGGCCCGGTTGCGGTGCCCCGCGACGGAGAAGTTGCCCACCTGGCCCGGCATGGCGCTTGACGGGTAGTGGCCGGGCGCGTACCGGATGTCCTTCTGGGTGACGCCCTCGACCACGACCCAGTTCTTGTCCAGCTTGGGGATGTAGAGCCCGGCGATCGGCTTGCCCTGCACGGGCGGCTTCGGCTTGGTGGACGCGCTGGCCGACGGCGCCACGGTCGGGTCGCCCTCCGGCCCCCACGCCTGCGCCAGCTGCTGGCTGAGGTCGTTCTGGTGGGCGTCGACGATCGCCGACTTGCCCCACACCTCGTAGCCGGCGAAGAGCAGCACCACCATGCCGAAGGTGATCAGCACCTCGCCGGTGACGCGGATGCCGGTGCGCAGCCGCGAGCCCAGCGTGGGCCGGGTCAGCTCGGAGTAGACGCTCTTGTAGCCCTCGCCGGTCTGCTCGGGGCGGAGCTGGACGACCCGCTCGCCCCGGCGCGGCCGCGCCTGCTCCGGGGGAGGAGCGTACGAGGTTTCCGGCTCGTCCGTCTTCGGGGGGCGCGGCACGGCCCCCATCAGGGCGGTCGACTCGACGAGGGCGCCCTGGCCGCTGCCCGGCGTACGCCCGGGGACCGCCGGGATCACGGCGGTGGCCCCGGGGTCGGCGGAGCGTTCGGGCGCGGCCGGCGACCCGGGGGCCGACGGCCCGGCGGGCCGCGCGCCCGCCGGCGGGATGAAGGCGGTGGGCCCGTCGGTGGTGGGCGGACCGGCCTGGGCGGCGGGCCGGTCGACGGGCGGGCGGAGGGGCCGTCCGTCGCTCTGGCCGGCGCCCCGGGCGGGGTCCGGTTGCCGGAGGACGTCGACCGGTGGGGCCGGCTGCGGCGGGGTGGCCGGCCGGACCGGGCCGCTGCCCGGCCAGGGCGGCGGGGTGCCGGCATCCCGGCCGGCGGGCGGCCCGAAGTCGGCGGGGCCGGTGCCCGGCCGGTGGTCGGCACGGGCGCCGGCCGGGCCGAAGTCGTCGTGCCCGGCGAACGGACGGTGGTCGGTGCGGTCGGCGGCCGGCCCGTGCTCCGTGGGGCCGGTGCCCGGCCGGTGGGCGGGCGGGCCGAAGTCGTCGTGCCCGGCGAACGGACGGTGGTCGGTGCGGCCGGCGGCCGGGCCGAGGTCCGTGGGGCCGGCCGCCGGCCGGCCGTCGGCGTGACCTGCGGGCGGGCCGAAGCCGGCGGGACCGGGGCGGCCGGCGCCGGGGCGGCCCGGATCGACGGGCCGGGCCGGGTTGGTGGTGGGTCGGGCCGCTTCCGGGCCGGGCGCGAAGCGGCCCGGGTTCGCCGGGCGGCCCGGCTCGCGGGTCGGGCCGGCGGGCCGGACGGCGTCGGCGGGTCGGGTCGGGTCGGGCGAGGCGTGCGGCCAGCCGACGGGCGGGTGACCGTCGTCGGGCGAGGGGCCGGGAGCGTGCGGACGGGGCAGCACCGGCTCCGGCCAGGCCCCGGCCCGGGCGGGGCGCGTCGGGGCGGGCCGGTCGACCCTGGGCAGGAACGCCGTGGGGCCGTCACCCTGGTCGCGGTGACGGCCGTCGCGTTCCTCCGGCCAGTCGTCGGGCACGCGGCTCACCGCGGCACCGTCGCCGACCGCAGGGTGGTCGAATCCTCGAACGCCGGCACGGCCACGGTGGAGACGGTCTCCTTGTAACCGAGCTTGTAGTCGTCGACCAGGTCCCTGAACAACCGGACTCCCTCGGAGTCGGCGAGGGCCCGCTGGAGGGCGGCGGGGTCGCCGATTGCTACGATCTTGAATGGTGGGGAGTACACCCGGCCGTGCAGCAGCAGGGTGTTACCCACGCAGCGTACCGCGCTGGTCGACAGCACGCGGACGTTCATGATGGACATGGCCTCGGCGCCACCAGCCCAGAGCGCGTTCACCACCGCCTGCACGTCCCCCTGGTGGACGACCAGGTCGTCGTTGGTGGCCCCGGCGGGCAGGGAGCCGTCGTTGCTGCGGGGAGCGTCGTTGAGCTCCACCGTCACCCCGGGGCCGGTGAGCGCCGTGAACCCGGCGGCCTCCCGGCTGGCGGCCGCCCTGTCCTGCTGCTCCTTGATCGGGCCGCCCGCGCTGGCCAGCGCGGTGGTGCTGTCTTCGACCTCGCCGCGCAGCGCGGCGGCGCGCTGCTCGCTGGCGGCCACCTCCGCCCGCCGGTCCTCGATCAACTGGTTGAGCTGAGGCCGCCGGTCCTCCCGCAGGGCGGTGCCGCCGGCCGTGGTGGCCGTGGTGGTGAAGAGCAGCCCGGCCGCGGCGGCGATCAGCGGCACCCCGATCGACCAGCCCGGCCGTCGCTGCCGTGGGCGCCGTGGCAGGAGGCCGGCGATCGCCCGCCGGAGCACCTTCTGCCAGGAGGCCGCGCCGGATGTGTACTCCACCGAGCGTTCCTTCCCCGTCGTCTGGTTCAGCCCGCCGAGGCGCGGGCCGGTGCGGCGACCCGAACAGTCCCGCCTTTTTCGGTCACTCCGAGCACCGGCCTGACCCCATTCGTGGCTTGGACGGGTCTTCGGGACTACGCTAGCTGTCGAACATTATTGGCCATGGACCGTCGCCCCCGCGCCCGGTTGTCAGGCCGGACGAGGTCGTCACCCCCTCTGGAGAGCGTCGTGCCCAAGTCTCAGGTCCGCAAGAAGAAGGTGTACACCCCGCCGACGGACGTCCGTCCGACGGCGACGGCGGCGACGCGCAAGCCTAGCCCGGTGTGGCTGCCGATCTCGGCGGTCGCCCTCATCGTCTTCGGCATCGGCTGGCTGGTGGTCTACTACCTCTCCGAGCAGGAATACCCGGTCATGTCGTGGGGCTACTGGAACCTCGCGGTCGGCTTCGGCGCGATGGTCGCCTCCCTGATCCTGCTCTCCCGCTGGCGCTGAGGCCCGCCGCCCGGCGTCGCCGGCGCCGGGCGTCCGCGCCGCCTTCCGGCGCTGCGTCCTGCCGCCCGTGTCGGCGGTGCCGGGCGTCCACGTCGCCGGTGCCGAGCGTCCGCGTCGCCGTCCCGAGCCGTGCCCGGGCGTTCGCGGCGGTCGCGGGCGGCATCCCGGGGATCAGGTCACTCCGTGGCGCCCCTGCCCGGCGGTTTCGGGCCGGGGCACCTAAGGTGTGCGCAGGGCGGCGCGGCCGGAGTGCGGGATAACTCACGTTACCGCTGGGTAACCTTGCGCGTAGGCTGCACTGCATGACCGAGCGGAGCTAGGTCATCGACCGGTCCGGTCGAGGGTGCGGTGGCGGCGGCTCGCCGACCGCCCCTGATTCCGGCCCCGGTCGCCGAGCCGCTCGACAGGCAGCAGACCGGGAGGCCAACTCGATGGGCAGCGTCCAGATCGTCACCACGATCCTCGCGTTCGCCATCACCGCCGTGGCGGTGTGGCTTGCGGTACGCGCGGTCATGAAGATGACGGCCGTCATCCGGCTGGGTCAGCCCGATCCGACCCGGTTCGACGACAAGGGCACCCGCACCAAGACGATGCTGGTCGAGACCGCCGGCCACACCCGGATGCTCCGCTGGAGCGTGGTGGGCGCGGCGCACTGGTTCGTGATGGTCGGCTTCATCGTGCTGTCGCTGCTCGTGCTGGAGGCGTACTTCGAGGTCGTCTCCCCGACCGGCGGGCTGCCGCTGATCGGCGGCTGGGCGCTCTACGGCGGCGTGACCGAGCTGATCGGCATCCTGGGCATCGTCGGCATCGTGGTGCTGATGGCGATCCGGCTGCGGAACCGGCCGACCCGGCCGGGCGGCCGTTCCCGGTTCACCGGCTCCACCATGTGGCAGGGCTACTTCGTCGAGTGGATCGTGCTGCTGGTCCTGATCTTCGGCTTCCTGATCCGGGGCTTCAAGGTCGCCACCGACCACTTCGAGTACCCGGTCTGGGCCACCCCGCTCAGCCACGCGGTGGGCGGGCTGCTGCCGAACTGGGAGGCGGGCGTCAGCGTCGCCGCCGTCATCAAGATCATCATCTCGATGACCTGGCTCATCGTCATCTCGCTGAACGTCACCATGGGCGTCGCCTGGCACCGCTTCCTGGCGTTCCCGAACATCTTCTTCAAGCGTGACCCGGGCCGCGCCGGCTCCGGCCTCGGCGCGCTGCGCCCGATGACGAGCCAGGGCAAGCCGCTCGACTTCGAGGAGGCCGACCCGGAGAAGGACCAGTTCGGCGTCGCCCAGGTCGAGCAGTTCAGCTGGAAGGGCCTGCTCGACTTCAGCACCTGCACCGAGTGCGGCCGCTGCCAGTCGCAGTGCCCCGCCTGGAACACCGGCAAGCCGCTGTCGCCGAAGCTGCTGGTGCTGAGCCTGCGCGACCACGCGTACGCCAAGGCGCCCTACCTGCTGGCCGGCGGCGGCAAGGACCTGACCGGCGAGGAGAAGGCCACCGCCGCCCAGCTCGCCCACGTCGACGTGCTGGCCCTGGCCGAGGGCGACAAGCCGCTCATCGGCACGGCCGAGGACGGCGGCGTCATCGACCCGGACGTGCTCTGGTCCTGCACCACCTGCGGCGCCTGCGTCGAGCAGTGCCCGGTCGACATCGAGCACGTCGACCACATCGTCGACATGCGCCGCTACCAGGTGCTCATCGAGTCGAGCTTCCCCTCCGAGGCCGGCGTGATGCTGCGCAACCTGGAGAACAAGGGCAACCCGTGGGGCGCCCCGCAGAACACCCGCGAGGACTGGACCAAGGGCCTGGACTTCGAGGTGCCCCGGGTCGGCGAGGTCGACGACTTCGAGTACCTCTTCTGGGTCGGCTGCGCCGGCGCGTTCGAGGACCGGGCCAAGAAGACCACCCGGGCGGTCGCCACGCTGCTCAACGAGGCGGGCGTGAAGTTCGCGATCCTCGGCGAGGGCGAGACGTGCTCCGGCGACCCGGCCCGCCGGATCGGCAACGAGTTCGTCTTCCAGATGCTCGCCCAGCAGAACGTCGAGACCCTCAACGAGGCGTTCGAGGGCCGGGAGAAGAGCAAGCGGAAGATCGTCGCCACCTGCCCGCACTGCTTCAACACCCTCGGCAACGAGTACGGCCAGCTCGGCGGCGAGTTCGAGGTGGTCCACCACACCCAGCTCCTGGCCCACCTGGTCGCCACCGGCAAGCTCACCCCGGTGCAGCCGGTCGATGGCGGCGTGACCTACCACGACCCCTGCTACCTGGGCCGGCACAACCGGGTCTTCGCCCCGCCGCGCGAGGTGCTCGGCAGCGCGATCGCCGGCGAGCTCACCGAGATGCCGCGCAACAGCGAGCGCTCCTTCTGCTGCGGCGCCGGCGGCGCCCGGATGTGGATGGAGGAGAAGATCGGCAAGCGGATCAACGTGGACCGGGTCGAGGAGGCCATGTCCACGGGGGCGAGGACGGTCGCCGTCGGCTGCCCGTTCTGCTCGACGATGCTCAACGACGGCGTGAACGGCAAGGACGCCGGCGAGCAGGTCGAGGTCGTCGACGTGGCCAGCGTGCTGCTCCGCTCGGTGAAGCCCGAGCAGGCGTCGGGCGCCCAGGAGACGGCCCCGGTCGCCGGCTGACCCGTACCGTGTGATCGACGGCGGCGGCACCCGACGGTGCCGCCGCCGTCGTCGTTCCCCGGGGACGGCGGCCCCCGGATTCGCGGCCGTGCCCGGGCCGCCGCCGCGTGCGAGAATCGCGCCGAGGTGAGGCGAGCATCGACGGGCTGCTGCTGACCACGCTGCTGCCCCTGGTCGGCTTCGTGCTGCTGACCGGCGGCAACGCGTTCTTCGTCGCGGCCGAATTCGCCCTGGTCACGGTGGACCGGCCGGAGATCGAGCGGCGCGCCGCCGCGGGCGACGGCCGGGCCGCGACGGTACGCCGGGCGCTGCGCGAGCTGTCGTTCCAGCTCTCCGGGGCGCAGCTCGGCATCACCCTCACCGCCCTGCTCACCGGCTATCTGGCCGAGCCCGCCCTGGCCCGGCTGTTCACCCCGCTGCTGCGGCCGGTCGCCGGGGACGCCGCCGGCCGGTTCACCCCGTTCCTCGCCCTGGCCCTGGCCACGCTGCTCTCCATGCTCTTCGGCGAGCTGGTGCCGAAGAACCTCGCGCTGGCCCGGCCGATGCCGACCGCGCTCGCCGCGGCCGGCCCGATGCGCGGCTTCTCCCGCGCCTTCGGCTGGCTGATCCGGGGGCTGAACGACTCGGCCAACCGCCTGGTCCGACTGCTCGGCGTCGAGCCGCAGGAGGAGCTGGCCAGCGCCCGCTCGCCGGAGGAGCTGGGGCTGCTGGCGGCCATCTCGGCCCGTGCCGGCGCCCTGCCGCCGGACACCGCGATGCTGCTGCGCCGCACCATCCGCTTCGGGGACAAGCGGGCCGCCGAGGCGATGACCCCGCGGGTGGACGTCGTCGCGCTGCGGGCCACGGCCACCGTCGCCGAGCTGCTGGCGCTGTCCCGGCGGACCGGGCGGACCCGGTTCCCGGTGTACGAGGAGACCCTCGACCTCGTGACGGGCGTCGCCGGGGTGCCCGACGCGCTGGGCGTGCCGCCGGCCCGCCGGGACCACACCACCGTGGCGTCGGTGGCCCGCGAGCCGGTGTACGTGCCGGAGAGCCTGGACCTCGACGGGGTGCTCGCGGCGCTGCGGGCCGCCGGCGCGGACCTCGCCATCGTCGTCGACGAGTACGGCGGCACGGACGGGGTGGTCACCACCGAGGACCTGGTGGAGGAGCTGGTCGGCGAGATCGCGGACGAGTTCGACCCGGCAGCGGTGGACGACGCCGACCGGGTGGAGCTGACGGTGCCGGGCGGGGAGCGCACCGTCCTCGTCGACGGGGTGCTGCGCTCCGACGAGCTGGCCGAGCAGACCGGGTTCCGGCTGCCGGAGGGGCCGTACGAGACGCTGGCCGGCTTCCTGATGGCCCGGCTCGGGCACATTCCGGTGGCCGGGGAGACGGTCGAGGAGTCCGGCTTCGAGTTCACCGTCGTGGAGGTGGAGCGGCACCGGATCGAGCAGGTCCGGGTGGT
Source organism: Micromonospora sp. NPDC004336 (assembly GCF_053602615.1). Lineage (NCBI taxonomy): Bacteria > Bacillati > Actinomycetota > Actinomycetes > Micromonosporales > Micromonosporaceae > Micromonospora > Micromonospora sp. NPDC004336. The sequence continues at coordinate 7,027 of NZ_JBSGDY010000047.1, read as the reverse complement.
CGGGCCGGAGGAGCCGGGCGCCGATGCCTGAGTTGCTGCTCACGGTGGCGCTGCTGCTCGGCAACGCGTTCTTCGTGGGAAGCGAGTTCGCGCTGATCGCGTCCCGGCGCACGGTGGTGGAGCCGTTGGCGGCCACCTCGAAGCGGGCCCGCTGGGCGCTGTCGGCGATGAACCAGATCCCCCTGATGATCGCCGGGGCGCAGCTCGGCATCACCGTCTGCTCGCTGGGGCTGGGCGCGATCGCCGAGCCGGCCCTGGCGCACCTGCTGGAACCGGCGTTCCACGCCGTCGGCCTGCCCGACCGGGCGGTCCATCCGGTGGCGTTCGTGCTCGCCCTCGGCGTGGTGGTCTTCCTGCACACGGTCGTCGGCGAGATGGTGCCGAAGAACATCACGCTGGCCGGGCCGGAGCCGTCGGCGCTCTGGCTGGGGCCGGCGATGCTGGCGTTCTGCCTGGCCACCAAGCCGCTGCTGCTGGCGATGAAGTGGGCGGCCCGCCGGGTGCTGGGGCTGTGGCGGATCGAGGCCACCGAGGCGGTCAAGACGGTGTTCACCGCCGAGGAGCTGGCCGGGCTGGTGTCGCAGGCGCGTACGGAGGGGCTGCTCGACGCCGAGGAGCACGCCCGGATCACGGGCGCGCTCGCCCTGCACACCCGCACGGCCGTCGACGCCCTGCAACCCTGGTCGACGGTGACCACCGTCGCCGAGGACGTCTCGCCGGCCTCGCTGGAGGTGCTGGCCACCCGGACGGGCCGGTCGCGCTTTCCGGTGGTGCAGCGGTCCACCCGCCGGGTGCTCGGCTTCGTGCACGTCAAGGACGTGCTCGGGTACGCCGGGGTCAGCCGGCGCGCCCCCGTGCCGGCGGAGGTCTACCGGCCGCTGGCGGTGGTGCCGCCGGACCGTACGCTCGCCGACCTGCTGCTGTCGATGCGCCGCGAGCGGCGGCACATGGTGCTGGTCAGCGACGGTCGCCGGCCGCTCGGCGTGGTGACGCTGGACGACGTATTGACCGCCATCGTCGGCCGTCGGGCCGACACCCTTGGTACGCAAGCGGTCGCGCAGCCGTGATGTGAACGATGGTCGCCTTGATTCCGCACCGTGCCTTCCCTAATGTTGGGCACCGGCCGCTGTGGGTCGTCTGTCTCGCCCCTCTTCCCTCGCGCGAGGCGCCCGGCGGTCGGGTTGCAAAAGGAGTCGGTGCCGGTGGCAACCATGCCCCCTCATCGTCACGCACCGGGACGGTCTGCTCGTCCGGGTGGCCTGCGCCGGGCCGCCCACCGTCTGCTCACCCTGGTCGCCGCCGCGGTCGTCGGCGCCGGCGCGATCGCCGCCCCCGCGTACGCGGAGCCCTCGGTCGACGAGATCGAGGCGGCGATCGACAAGAAGTGGGAGCAGTTGGAGCCCACCATCGAGCAGTACAACAAGGTGCGGGCGCAGCTGAAGGTCAACCGCAAGAAGTCGGCGGACCTGCAGAAGAAGATCCAGCCGTTGGCGCTGGAGACCGAGCTGGCGATGGACCGGGTCGGTGACCTCGCCTCCCGCTACTACATCTCCGGCCCGTCGCAGGAGATCGGCGCGCTGCTGGTGAGCGCCAAGCCGGACGCGCTCACCGAGCAGCTGACCCTCCTCGACCGGCTGGCCGCGAACGAGCGCCGGCAGCTCGAGGGCGTGACCAAGGTCCGCGAGAAGTACGACGCGGAGAAGCAGAAGCTCGACGCGCTCATCGTCTCGCAGACGAAGCAGCAGAACGACCTGGCGGCGAAGAAGAAGCAGATCGACGCCGACATCAAGAAGCTCGAGGCGTCGCTGCCGGTGACGACCGTCAAGACGGAGAAGTGCCCGACCATCAACGGCGTGGTCAGCGACGCGGCCCGGACCGCGATCCGGACGGCGTGCGCCCAGGTCGGCGACCCGTACGTGTGGGGGGCGACCGGCCCGAACTCGTTCGACTGCTCCGGTCTGACCCAGTACGCCTACAAGGCGGCGGGCATCCACCTGACGCACTTCACGGGCGCCCAGTGGAACGAGGGCAAGGCCATCCCGCGCTCCGAGGCGCGCCCGGGTGACCTGGTCTTCTTCTTCAGCGACCTGCACCACGTCGGCCTCTACCTCGGCAACGACAAGATGGTGCACGCGCCCCGGGCCGGCAAGCCGGTAAACGTCTCCAGCATCAACACCATGCCGGTGGCCGGGTTCCGCAGGCCCGGCTGATCCGGCGCACCACCGCGCGAGCGGGCCCCCGGTCGAGTCGACCGGGGGCCCTCGTCGTGCTCGGGCCGGCCTGCGCCGGGACCGTCGGGACGGGTCAGCCGGGCGCGCCCAGTGGGGACGGCAGCAGGTTCACGTCGGCCAGGTCGACGTACATGATCCGGTGTCCGAACTGGATCTGCACGTACCTGTTGTCGCCGCGGATCACCGTCCAGTCACCCGGTGCGGATCCGTCGAAGGTGACGGCCCGGTAGTACTCGCCGGGGAGCACGGTGCCGACGGCGTACCGCTGGCCGGCGGAGAGGGTGTACTGGAGCGGCGAGATCGCCTGGTAGGGCACGCCGGCCGGGTAGGCCGCCTGCTCCGGGTAGGCCCGGCCGTAGACGGGGATGGTGGCCTTGCCGGCCTTCGGGGTCACCACGAAGCCGACGGACCACTTCGCGGTCGGCTTCGAGGCGGGGTTGTGGAACCACGCCTTCTGGCCGAGGTACCAGATCGCGGTCCAGTCTCCCTGCACCCCCGCCAGGGCGTACGTCTGCCCCGCCGAGGCCCGGGCCCCGTGGTCGGAGACGTACATGGTGTTCGGGGTGCCGTCGGGCCGCAGCGCGATGTCGTTGACCAGCGGCGCGTCGTGGCTCGGCGCGCTGTGCAGGATCACCGCGGAGGAGCCGCGCAGCGGGCACGGAGCCACCGGCGGCGGCGGGTTCGGCACGCCCGGCGGCTGTCGGTTGCAGCCGGTGAACTCCGGCTGGTTGGTGGCGAAGTCCGGGTCGATGGTGACCAGCCCGGTGTGCGGCGTGCCGGTTGACCTGAAGGGCGCCCGGAGCAGGTCGAAGTAGTGCGACCAGTCCCAGTACGGGCCCGGGTCCCAGTGCATGCCGCGCACGGTCGACGCCACGGTGCCGGGGACGTTGTCGTGCCCGATGATGTGCTGCCGGTCCAGCGGGATGTTGTACCGCAGTGCCAGGTGGCGGACCAGCTTGGCGGAGGTGCGGTACATCGCCTCGGTGTACCAGGTGCCGTGCCCCGCGAAGCCCTCGTGTTCGAGGCCGATGGACTTCGAGTTCACGTACCAGTTGCCGGCGTGCCAGCCGACGTCCTTGGTCTTGATGTGCTGGGCGATGTGGCCGTCCACCGAGCGCAAGGTGTAGTGCCAGCCCACCCGCCGCGGGTCCTTGACCAGGTTGACGCTCGGCCCGAAGTAGCCCTCGGTGTCGTGGATGACGATGTACTCGATCTTCTGCCGGTTGGGCCGGTCGGAGAGGTCGTGGTTGCCGTAGTCGCCCGCGCCGGGGCCGTACTTCTCGTAGGGCGCCGGGATCCACTCGCAGGAGATGGTGTCGGGGCACTCCAGCCCGTCGGGCCGGGCGAGCTTGCGCAGGTTGAGCCGGTCCAGCCAGGTGCGCTGCGGCTGCACCACGCGGGCGGGCAGGCTGACCCGCTGCCCGTCGTCGGTGAGCCGGCTGTCGCCGGTGTTGATGGTGCCGTAGACCTCGTCGGCGAAGGCCGCCGCGGCGTCGGCGCTGTCCGCGCCGGAGTAGCGGGCCACCGCGCCGTACCAGGCCGCCGGGTCGGTGTCGGCGCCGACCGGGGCGCCGATCTCCCTCTGGTACGCGGCCAGCAGCGCCGCCCCGCCCCGGATGTTCGCCGTGACGTCGGTGCGCAGTGCCTCCTCGCTGGCGCCGGTGAGCTCGGCGGCGGCGTCGAGCGTCCGCAGCGCGGCCTCGGCGGGGGGTGCCGCGGGCGGCGGCTCGTGCGCCTCGGCCAGGGACGGGCGGGAGTCGTCGCCGCGCGGGTCCTCGGTGCCCTCGTCGTGGTGGGTGCCCCCCGACTGGGCGGCGACGTGCTCCGCGTCGGTGAGGTGCATCGGTCCGTAGCCGCCGCTGGTGCTCGGTGTGCCGGCGTTGGTGTCCCAGCGGGACTGCAGGTAGGAGACTCCGAGCAGGACGCTCTCCGGCACGCCGTACTCGGCGGACGCGGCGGCGTACTGCTGCTGCCGGTCGGCCGTCGGCGCGGCGGCGGCGGATCCGGCGGCGGTGAGCGGCGTCGCCGCCAGAGCTGCCGCGACGGCGGCGGCCAGCAGGACGCGTCTGCTCCTCGATGTCGCTGTCAGGTGCATCAGACCCCCAGTTCTACGGGCGGATGTGGGGTCACCTTCGCTCCGGCCGGCGGCTCTCGTCAATACATTTCGATCTCTCTATTCAACAGGAAGAAAATCTTCGTTGCCGGGGTTGCGCGTTCCCTCGGCCCAGGTGAATACGGTGTGTCACGGCGCGACGGGTTGCGGATCGATAACGACCGTCTCTACTCTGGTCATTCGTCGGGCCGGTGACAGTCCGCCCATCCGGGGCGGTGACGGTCCGACACCGCCGAGTCGCTCCCGAGCGAGCCGGGGACCCAGGTACCCGGGGTGAATCCGCAGCCTCTGCGGTAGGGCGTCCCCTTCCCGCCCGAACCCGTCAGCTAACCCGGTAGGCGGTACGGGAAGAAGGAGTACGGACCCCGGTGGCACACCATGCCCCGCGGCCACCGTCGGCACGGCCGGTCATCGCCGGCCCGACGACGGCTGCGCCGCGCCCACGCTGGTACCGCTGCACCACCGCCCTCGCCGCCCTGGCCGCGTTCGCCGTCGTCCTGACCGGCGGCGCCACGGCGGCCCACGCCGAACCGACGGTCGCCGAGATCGAGCGCCAGATCGACGAGGACTGGAACAAGCTCGAACCGATCATCGAACGACACAACGCCACCCGCCAGGACCTGGCCGCCAGGCGCCGGCAGGCCGACGCGCTCGCCAGGCAGATCGCGCCGCTCCAGGAGCAGGTCGACCAGGCGATGGAGAAGGTCAACGCGCTGGCCGTCCGCGCCTACAAGGGCGAGAACGTCTCCGCCGTCAACGCCCTGCTGGGCAGCCGCTCGCCGGACCAGATGGTCGGGCAGCTCGAACTGCTCGACCGGTTCGCCCAGCACCAGCAGCAGGACGTGCGGCAGGTCGCCGAGCTGCGCGACCGGCTGGCCGCGAAGAAGGCGCCGCTGGACGAGATGGTCGTCCAGCTCGGCCGGACCGAGGCCCAGCTCGCGGCGAAGAAGAAGCAGATCAACGCCGAGATCGACCGGTTGCAGAAGTTGCGGCTGCGGATCTACGGCAGCGGCGGGGGCGGCCCGCTGCGGCCCGCCCCCTGCCCGGCCAGCTATCCGGGCGGCGGGGCCGGCACGGCGGTGAAGTTCGCCTGCGCCCAGATCGGCAAGCCCTACGTCTGGGGTGCCGAGGGGCCCGACTCGTACGACTGCTCGGGCCTGATGCTCGCCGCCTGGGCGAAGGCGGGTGTCTCGCTGCCGCACAACGCCGCGCAGCAGCGCCGGGTCACCGCCACCGTCAGCCGGGGCGAGCTGCGCCCGGGCGACCTGGTCTTCTACTACAGCGACCTGCACCACGTCGGCATGTACGTCGGCGGAGGTTGGGTGGTGCACGCCTCCCGCGCCGGGGTGCCGGTCAAGATGAAGAAGGTCGACGACGGCCCGATCCACAGCTACGGCCGGCCCGGCTGAACCGTGCGGAGGGCCCCTGCGCGGCGGGGGCCCTCCGCAGGCCCGCCGGTCGGGTCAGCGGGTCGGCCAGGTGCGCCAGTGCTGCCAGGCGCGGCTCGGGGTCGGGCCGCGCTGCCCCTGGTAGCGGGAGCCGTAGACCGCCGAGCCGTACGGGTGCTCGGCCGGCGACGAGAGCCGGAAGATGCAGAGCTGGCCGATCTTCATCCCCGGCCAGAGGGTGATGGGCAGGTTGGCCACGTTGGACAGCTCCAGCGTCACGTGGCCGGAGAAGCCGGGGTCGATGAAGCCCGCGGTGGAGTGGGTCAGCAGGCCGAGCCGGCCCAGGCTCGACTTGCCCTCCAGCCGCCCGGCGAGCTGGTCGCCGAGCGAGATGACCTCCAGCGTCGAGGCGAGCACGAACTCGCCCGGGTGCAGCACGAACGGCTCGCCCTCGGGCACCTCGACCATCGACGTCAGGTCGTCCTGCTGCATGGCCGGGTCGATGTGGGTGTAGAGATGGTTGTTGAAGACCCGGAACAGCCTGTCGAGGCGTACGTCGATGCTGGACGGCTGCACCAGCGTCGGCTCGAAGGGCTCCAGCGCGAGCGTGCCCGCCTTGATCTCGGAGACCAGGTCGCGGTCGGAGAGCAGCATCGGAACACCATAGCGAGCGATGTGCGTGACCTGCGTGTCGGACTACCTGTTCGTACACGTGTTCGATAGAATGTCGGCATGGCTTCCTGGTCCGAATTCGCCGCCGACGAGCCCCGCCTCGCCGACGGGATCCGCTCCCTCATGCAGCAGTACGGGCCGGGCTTCGGCTACCTGGCCACCGTCCGCGCCGACGGCGGCCCCCGGGTCCACCCGGTCTCCCCGGTGATCACCGACGAGGGCCTCTTCTGCTTCGTGGTCGACTCGCCGAAGCGCCGCGACCTGGAGCGCGACGGCCGCTACGCCCTGCACTCGTTCCCGCCGGAGGAGAGCGACGACGAGGCCTACGTGGCCGGCCACGCCCGGCCGGTGACCGATCCGGCCCGGGTGGCCCGGCTGGCCCGCAACCACCGGGCCACTCCGCTGGTCGACTGGCGCCTGTTCGAGTTCACCGTCGACGTGGCGATGCTCGCCCGTCGGGAGCCGGGCGTCGCGGGCGGGGCGGGCGAGGGGCACGGGCGGCCGGCCGTCCAGGTCTGGCTCGACCCCGCCGCGGCCGTCCCCGGCGCTGCCCCCGCGACGCGGCCGCTGGGCGGCGGCCACGCCGCCCCGCGCCCGGCCGCCAGAGACGCGGGGTGGGGCGC
>NZ_JBSGDY010000046.1:0-40776 GCF_053602615.1 Micromonospora sp. NPDC004336 | reverse complement strand
CTAACCGATCTACCGGAGACCTCAACCTTTAGCGATCACCGCCACGCCGGGCCCACCTCACCGCCCAACACGGCCCTTACGAAACACGGGCTAGCGCCGTGCGGTGCCTCGGGCTCGCGCGGGCCTGGAAGCTGTGGGGCAGTGATGGGTTCTCGCTCGGACGTTGGTGCCAGATCAGCGACACGTCGTAAGGCGTTCGCTAGCGACTTCCACCTGTCGCTTAACGTGTAGATCCTCGCTCCCTTGGCGACGACATGACCCAAGTCGACGCCGAAGGGGCCTTCGCCGGGCTTGGCTACTTCAACAGGCTCATTGCTCACCTGGATGCTGACAACAGAACATGACGAAGCGCCTTCGGCCTGGGAGGAGAGGATATAGATGACGTCACCTCGAGCGAGGCTGGCAGCCACGTCGACTAGCCTTGCTATCGAGCGGACTCCTGTATCCTGGTTGGTCCAGGTGTGCTCGACATCTGCAAGCCAAGTGCCGTTACGGTTTATCAGGTCCGACAGGAGCCTGTGTGCGACATGGCGAGCCAGCCAAAAGTCGTAACCAGCGACCGCATCTACGGTGCCTGCCAAGTCCTCTGTCCCTAGGATCTCGTCGACTAGTCCACCATGGGCTATTTGGTTGCGCCGGTCGGCTAGGTCGTCCACCACGCTTTCGACTGAGGCATGTACACCATTCAGTACTCCACCCACGAGTACCGATAGATCTTCTCGCGACGAGGAAGTGCGAACATCGACGTCAAAGCGCGCAAAGACCTCCTCGACGACGCCGCTGCGGTAGTTTGCCGGATGGCGTACAAGCACATCTAAGTTCAACTGCAGTCCCCCGCCTAGGCACGCGGTTAGGCGACTCAGAATGGTCTGCGGGTCCACTGCGTCCTTGGAATGCCCACGTTCGGTGACATCCTGAAGTCGGCGGACCGCCAGCTTCATGTGCTCGTCTTTGGTCCGCTGAGGAAGATCGTCGTAAGTCGCATAGGTTTCGGTAAGGAAATCGCCAACGGCTTTCGCGAGCTCTCGCACGAATCTCTCGTGCGTTGCGTAGGCTTGAACAATTACAGCAGAGTACACCTGTCGCCGCCAGCCGTTGCTGGCGGCGATCCGGAATATGGTCCGAAGTTCAGCGGTTGTCGACGCCACGCTTGTGGTTTTCCGAAGGTCCAGCAGATGTGCCGCCATTTGGATCAGCTGGCGCGTCTCCTTGAATCCCTCATCCGCTTGCAAGACCGGGGTCGCAAGGTCCACCTAGCCCTCGCAAAAGGAGCGCAGGTAAGCAAGGGCCGCCGTGTCCCTTGCTTGGAGGTCACTTGCGTTGACTCGCCGGCCATCAAACTTCGCATAGTTCGCCATGTAGAAGCTCGCCAGGTCGTCGTCGATTCTCTGGGCGCGGTCTAGCAGGACGTCCTTCTTGTCGAGCAATTGGCTGAACGCCCACATGAGCGAGTCGTATGCAACCAGGGTGGGACGTGCGACCCAGTTCCAAGCGCCCCTGCGCTCCCTATATAGCCAAAATGCAGAATTCCCGAGCACACCGTAAGCCAGATCGCTGGTAGCGGTGAACACCTCCTCGAGTGCGGTGATAGTTGGCGCCGGGAACTGGTTGCCGATCCGCAGGTAGGTGCTCAGGTATTCGTCGAGCCGCATCCCGCTACGCCAGAGCTGACGACGTTGGCGATGGGCGAAGAAGCGTAGGACGAGCTCGGCATCCTCCATCCTTTTGAACGCCGGGTGGTCGGCCAGTTCTGGAGGGGGCTGCCAGCTGGGATTACCCAGATCTTCGTCCTCGGTTGGCGATGGGATGCCCCACATCTGGCAAAGTGACGGCAGCCGGGCCAGACGAATGCAGAGCTTATTCAGTTCGCCTGGGAAGAGGGCATTCCTCTTTTCCTGCGGCGACAGGTCCTCGCCACCAGTGTTGATGCGCTCGAACACTAGTTGCTTCAGTCGTCCCGCCTGCTCTGGAGACTTCGCAGTCTCATGGAGGAGGACGATCGAAGACAGATAGCGCCTGTCAATCCCGCGCCTCACCTGCTCGGGAAGACTGTCGTAGCGCCTGCCGTTCAATTCGGCCCAATGCTCAAGCCCTTCGAGCTCAAAGCGACCCTCATAGAAGTCGGAGATTGCAGTAAGCCGTTGCCGCCCATCCATGACCTCGTAGCGTGAGTATTCCGTTTCATATAAAAAGACCGGCGGGACAGGAACATTCATTATGAAGGACTCAATCAGCCTGGACTGCTGTTCCCTGCTCCATCGCGGTCGCCGCTGGAAGTCGGGCTGCAAGTCGTAGTCGGCTGACTTGACTAGATCTGAGACCTGCTTCAATGGGTAGCGAGCTTGTTCAACAACGATCCGGACGTCGCCGCGGACGTACTTTTCGTTCAGGTCCTCGTCTGATACGTCGCCTGCGATGCTGGCTCTTCTAATCTGGTGCGACGATATTTGCTCACCTTCCACCAACGTGGGAAGGTCGTCCAGCGACATGTTGAACCTCCGCGTTGTCTCGCTCTCCCTTGTAGAGCGGGCGCTCGACGCCTGAGCTTACGGGGACTGCACCAGGCTCGGGAAGGTCGTGCGCTTGCGTCTGCCCGCACCGTGGCTACCGATCTCGGCGGTCTGCCGAGCTGGGCGCACCAGGGCTGCGTGCCCGCTCGCGCTGCGGCGAGGCCATCTGGAAGACTGCGTCTCATGCTTCCGACCGCGCTTGAGCTGGACTTCCCGACGCGTCTTGTGTCTGCCGCGGCCGAGCGTGAGGCTTGGCGCAAGGAAGTGCATCGCCCGGCAACTCACACCCACAAGTGGTGGGCCCAGCGTCTGGGAAGCGTCTTCCGGGGGATCCTGGCGTCCGCTCTCACCGCTTCGAGGGAGGAGGCAGAGGCCACCTTCCGCTCCCTCACACTTCACCCCGAAGTGACCGTGCTGGACCCGTTCGCCGGTTCTGGGACAACGCTCGTTGAGGCAGTAAAGATGGGCTGCCAGGTGATCGGTTACGATATCAACCCGGTAGCAACCTTGGTGCAGCGCCAGGCGCTCGCGAAATGGGATCCGAACGCTCTCGCAGCGGCATACCGAGAAGTAGAGGGTCGGGTCCGCGCCGACATCGACGCGCTGCACGTCACGGAAGCTGGAGAGCCGGTCCTCTACTATTTCTGGGTCTCCACTGCCGTCTGCCCGTCGTGTCCTGATGAAGCGCCGGCGGTCGAACTCTTTACTCGCTACGTATTTGCACAGCATGCTTATCCCCGGCGGTACCCAACTGCTCGTGCAACCTGCCCTTCGTGCCACGCGGTTGTTACCGTAGATCTCTCGGCCCAAGATTCCTTTGCCTGTTCGGATTGTGGCTGGTCGGGAGCATTTCAAGGCCCTGTCTCCGGCGCTACTATGACCTGCTCCGCCGGCCACAGCACGAAGGTGATTGAGGCGCTGAACGGTCAGGCGCCCAAGCAGCGGATGTACGCCAAGCTGGTGCTGGCAAGCGACGGAACCCGACGCTATGAGGCAATCTCGGACTTCGACTTGGAGTTGTATCGCCGCTCGGAGCAACTTCTAGGAGACAACGCGGACAAGCTTGTCTTGCCGTCGGGTAGGCTCGAAAATGGCCACAACACTCGGCAGGCGATCAAGTGGGGGTACAAGACCTGGCAGCAGTTTTTCAACTCTCGCCAGTTGTATTGCCTGGGCTTGCTCGGGGCGGCTATCCGCGATCTTCCGCAAAGCCCGGAGCGGGAAGCCCTCGCAGCCCTGTTCTCCGGTGTGCTCGAATTCAACAACCTGTTTTGCTCGTACAAGGGTGAAGGTACCGGCGCGGTCCGGCACATGTTCTCGCATCACGTACTCAAGCCAGAGCGCGTGCCGCTTGAAGCTCACCCTTGGGGAACACCTGCCTCATCGGGGTCCTTTTCAACTCTCTTTAAGAGCAGGTTGCTGAGGGCGCTTGAATATAAGGAGTCCCCATACGACCTGGTTGAAACTGGGCGAGTTTCCGGGATCTCCCCGTCATTCGGTGCGAATCTAGACGCCTGCCAAGAAGACGGACCCGACCAGTCGGGCCGGGTCCTTCTCTCTTCTAGTTCGTCGTCACATACGGCTCTAGACGACGGCATCGTGGACCTGGTGGTCACCGATCCTCCGTACTTCGATAACGTTTACTACTCAGAACTAGCTGACTTCTTTCACTCGTGGCTCCGCGAGATTCGGCCGTATTCGTCCTACCCGGCGACCTTTACCACCACTCGGATGCCTGGCGAGGTGCAGTCTGCCGATCCATCGGTTTTCGCAAAGGCCATTGAGGCGGTATGGCGTGAGTGCGCTCGCGTCCTCAAAGATGATGGTCTTCTTGCCTTCACGTTCCATCAAGCTCGCCCTGCGGGATGGGCTGCAATGGTTGCGGCGCTACGGAACGCTGGTCTCGTCGTAACCGCCATTCAGCCGATCAAGGGCGAGATGAGTGTCGCAGCTCCAAAGTCAGGTGCTGCCAACCCGTCAAACCTTGATGCCATCGTTGTGTGCCGGAAGGCAAGTCCTGGATGGGCTCCTACCGTCGCCGATGTCGTAACCAAGCTTCGGGAATGCCAAGAGGCAGGGGTAACTGTCGGCTGGAGTGATGTTCAGTCCGTCGTAAGAGGGACGGTCATGGCGGCGTACACTAGCCCGGCTTGCACGGCAAGTATCGATCAACTCATGGCCGAGGCTAGCGACGCCGCCCAGCAGGCTTGTGATGAGCTAGGTGTTGTCTCCCGAAGCCCTAAAGGTCGATCCTGAACCTGCCCCTAGGGGTCGTTTCGGTCGTTCTCTTACTCGGAGTGGGAAAGGGATCAACTGCCTTTACATACACACTCGCTCCAGAATGCTTCGACTGGTAACACCAAAAGGTGTGTGGAGATCCGTCGGCGGCGTATCGCTTGACTTCGCGCACCCGTACGAGGTCCTGCTCGTCAGCTAGGTCTTCGCGCTGATGCAGCAGGGTTGCCTTGCCATGCAGCCAATCCCACCCCAATGGGTTGGCGAATACCAACATGGGACGCTGGCGGTCCAAGCCATCACCGAAAGTGCCCAGGCCGATGCTCTTTTTCCTGATGCCAGTGATTTCATCATAGAGATTAGTGTCTTCATTGAGGACGGCTCCGGCAACTAGAGCCAAAGTGCGGACTATCGTTCTCTCAGCGTCAGGGCAGAGGAGAAGGAACAAGTAAAATGCTGGGACCCGCAGGAGTCGGCCGGTTGATGATTCGACTTTGACGGTAGAACAGGGCGGGGTTGAATTGTAGTCAATGCCTGTCGAGCGAGCGGCGCGGCCAGCGGCGTCGGAATTGACCTTCTTTACCTCGACTGCGACGATCCGTCTGGCATCTAGATCAGCGCCGCCCTCTATTAACAGCTTGGTTTCCTCAGGCCGAGCTACAACGAGGTCTGGACTGACCAGGGGCTTGCCGGACGAAAAGACGAGGATCCCATCGGGAAGGCGGCGGCGAAGCACCTCGCCTACCAACTCGTCAACCGGATCATCTTGCGTGTTTCGTTTGTCTCGGAGCTGGAACGGAATAGGCGCCCCGTCAGCGTCAAAGAACTCCTCAGTGAGTGCGGCAAAGATCGCGGCTGCAAGATCACGAGGCTGTGACGGCGTGCCCACTGGGACTGTCACGTTTCCCCCTCAACGACAGGTGGCTACAAGGGCTTGATCCTGCCTTAGATCGGGCCACTGTGGGGGGACGTACCAGGGTGGGGAACCATCCGTTTGGACGTCAACAACGGCTTGACGTGCCGCAGCCTTCGCGACGAGGCCGTGGTGGGGATGCGGCGCGTGCAACCCGGGCAGGCCCTGGCCTGCCGGCAACGCCGGCCCGAGGGGTCGCAGAGGCTCCGGGGTCAAGGGCGGCCCGTAGGGCCGTCGCGCAGCGACGCGAAGCGCCCTTGACCTTGGAGGGGCGGCCCCGCACACTCCGCGCCGCATCCCCACCACGGCCGGCGGCGACTCGCCCTACGGCGCGGCGGCGACGGCCGCCGCGCCCCGGCCGGCTGCCGGCCCACCACCTCACCGGTCAACGGCCTTTCGTTCTTCGGCGGCCCTCCGGGCTTCCCGCTGTCCGCGCTAGCCGCCGGGCATCAGGCGTGACGGCCGCAGAGCGACAGCGGCAGCGGCCGACGCGCGCCCAGGCGGCGGCGCGTGCGGCCCGTTGCGGGCCGCCTTGAAGACGTACAGAAACTTTGAACCACATCGCCGGCAGCCGGCCGGCCTCGTCCGTCGGGGAATAGACGCAGGATGGTGCTGTCCGGCGGCTCTCCGTACTCTGGCGGCATGGCCGCCCTCGTCGATACCGCCCGGGAAGTTGCGCGACGCCTGCTGGAAGTCCCGCTGCCTCGCCGGTGGAGTCACGTCCAGGCGGTCGCCGCCAAGGCGGACAAGATCAGGGCAGCAGTGCCGGTAGAGGATCGCGCGGTACTGGTGGCGTCGGCATGGCTGCACGACGTGGGCTACAGCCCCGGATTGGTCGATACCGGCTTCCACTCCCTCGATGGGGGCCGCTGGCTGCGCCGTCAGCAGTTCGACGAGCGGATCGCCGCTCTTGTGGCGCACCACTCGTGCGCGTGGCTGGAAGCGGAGGAGCGCGGGCTGGGCGAGGTCCTGGCTACTGAGTTCCCTCGGGAGGAAACCGCGGTGACTGACGCGCTCTGCTTCTCAGATATGACCACAGGACCGGACGGGCAGGACTTCGAGGTCTTGGAGCGGCTGGCTGAAATCCGATCGCGCTATGGGCCGGAACACCTCGTCACCCGGTTCATCCGCCGGGCGGAACCGGAGATGGTCGCCGCCGTGCAACGAACCCAGCGCCGGCTTTCCGGCAGTGTTGCTCAGCCGATGTAGGGCTGCGGACGGTCCTCGTAGCCGTGGGTGATGCGCAGCAGGGTCGACGGGTGAATCTTGAGCGCGCCCAGCTCGTCGCGAGCCACCCACCGCACCTGGCGTGACTCGTCGCTCGGGGTCAGCTCGCCGCCGGCCGGTACGGCACGGAAGCAGAGCGAGAACTGCTGTCGCACCTCGCCGTCGGAGTATGCGACGACGTGAGCGGGGTCGGAGTAGACCCCGACCATTCCGGTGACGTCGACTCTGACCCCGGTCTCCTCCTGGGTTTCCCGAACCGCCGTCTCCGCCACTGACTCGCCGATCTCCTGGCCGCCGCCGGGCAAAGACCACAGACCGTTGTCGGTTCGCTGGATGAGCAGCACCCGGCCGTGCTCGTCACGAACGAAGACGGAGACCGCCACGACGATGCTGTTGGCCTTCGGGGCGTTCGGGTCGTGGTAGTGCTCGGTTCTCGCCATGCTCCTAGGCTGCCACCTCGTGATTCGGCTGTGGCCTGGAGGCGGACAGGACCCGGTCAAAGCTGTCAGCGTAGGTGCCGAACAGATCTCCGCCGTTGAGCCGGCGGAGGTGCATCACAGGCGCGTGTGGTGCCGGAAAGCCGAACACATGCATGTTGACCAGCATCTCGTCGTCGAAACGGTAGATCGAGTTGTACAAGGTTGTGTCGTGGTAGAGCACCTTCACCCCCGGTGCCCCGTCGAGCCGTTGGTAGTACTGCTGAACCTGTCGGATCTTCGCAACCATGACCCCCGACGCCCCCTCTTCGACGCTTTTTCGCTCGATCGCCGGGCTGGTGGGATCGCCGAGCAGGATTGTCACCTCGGCGCCGTTGGCGGCCTTCTGTCGCAAGGTGTCGATAAGTCTTGGGTCCTGCTCCACGAGAAATAGGCCGGCGTAGGCCAGGATGCCAACCTGCTTCTCCGCCCGCTCAATCAGGCGGTGCCATAGCTCATACGGCACCGAGGAGCGCCGGGAGTAGAGCTGGACCAATTCGCTCTGCCCGATCCTCGACGCTTTCTCCGGGGTCACCGCGTCTGGCCACAGGTACGGCACGTCCTCCCGCACCATCGCTGCGATGGCATGCCGGTGACGTGGGTACGGCGTGCGGTCCTGGGTGATCCATCGCTCGACGGTCTTGGGATCGACTCCAATTTTGTCGGCCACCATGACGGGCGTGAGGCCGTTGCGCAGGATCGCATCGCGTAGCCGGTCGTTCGGCATGGACCCTCCCCAAGGGACGACTAGGGACGAGTAGATGTTATTCGAGACGTCCCATAGTCGTCCAGCCCATCGGTCGGGCCGTCCTCGTCTTTTCGAGAGCCTTATCCACAGAGGCCACGAGCAAGAGTCCACCGGGGACAAGCTCAACAACTGGCCCAAGACCCAGGAGGTATCTCGTGAAGCTGTACGTGGACACCCAGAGCAAGCAGGTCCAGGTGACGAAGGACCCGGAGCCGAAGAACGACCAGAACGGCAACCAGCGGTCGGAGAAGAACACCGGCCGGCCCATGTGGTCCACCCAGGTCTTCGTTCTCGACGAGACCGGCGGCGAGATCATCACCATCACCACGGCGGGTGAGAAGCCGGGCGTGACGGTGGGACAGCTCGTCGCTGTCGAGCAGTTGGAGGCCATCCCGTGGGCGACCAACGGGCGTAACGGCGTCGCGTTCCGCGCCATCTCGCTGAAGCCGAAGGCTGGTAACTCGGCGGCTAAGTAGGTTCATCGCTCACTGTGCTGCTGAAGCTCTGGTGTCTGTTCGACCGATGCGGCCTGATGGTTCGCTGATCTGATCTGACTGGTCCGGGAGTGTTTCTGGCTCCTACTCTCCCGGCCCTGGCAACCCGTGGTTGCCCTTCCTGACTGGCTTGTGGGGCCGGCATTTGGCGTTGATGCCTGCCGGCCCCTGGCCGTCGCTGTCTCGTGAAAGGGGAGGTTCGTCATGCACATGTTGTGCCAGCACCCCGTCTGCTCTGGCAGGGCCGACCGTGAGGTCAAGGCCGAGGGCACGACCTACAGCTACCTGGTGTGCGACATTCACGTCCTTTGGGCCAAGCGGGAGATCGCGCGTGATCTGCCGGGTCGCCGGGTCGTGGCGAAGTCGCTTCGGACGTTCTAGCCACGTTTCGAGCGCGGGGCCGGTACTGGCTCCTACGCCTGCCGGCCCTGCCTGCCTTCCAACCCGTCTGCCCACACGCTGGGAGTGGTTGTCATGCTCATTTCCGCTGTCGTGTTCGCCGTGGTCGCGGCGACGTTCTCCGCCGGCCATCAGGTGGCCGATCACGTGTTCGGCCAGTCCGACAAGCAAGCCGCTCACAAGGCCGCGCCGGGCTGGCACGGCTGGCGTCATCTCCTGGGTCACGTGCTGGCCTATCACCTCGTGGTGGTGGTCATGCTGGCCATCACCATCGTCGCGCTGGACCTGCCCGTCTCCGCCCTCGGCCTGAGCGTCGGCCTGGGTTTCTCGGCTGTCTCCCACGCGCTGCTCGACCGGCGCTGGCTGGTGCGTTGGCTGCTCATCCACACCGGCAGCCCCGACTTCGCCGACCGGCAGTCGCCGATCTGCGGCATGTACCTGGCGGATCAGTCCCTGCACTCGGCGTGCCTGTGGGTGTCCGCCCTGCTCGTCGCCTGTCTCTAACCCCGCGTACACGAAGGAGGCCACGTCATGGCCCGCAAGTTCATCTTCGCCACCGACCCGAACGGCCGATCCCACGAGGTGAAGGCCGACCCGAAGCACATCGACCGCCAGAAGCGCGACCTGGAGCGCGCCGGCAACGAGGTCATCGTCCTCGACGAGGACGAGCGCATCCGCATGGGTCTGATCGCCCAGCAACTGCGTAACCGCTGACACCCGGTCAGCTCAGGAAATCGAGCGCGGGGCCGGTACTGGCTCCTACACCTGCCGACCCCGTGCTCTCCAACCCATCCACCCCAATCGCTTGGGAGGACGTGTCATGTCCAAGTCTAGCCCTCGCCGCACCTTTGGACGCGGCAGCGGAACGGTGACGGTCATCGAGGCCAAGGTTCACCGTTCTTCGGCCAGGAAAGCTCGCCTGGCGTTCATCCTGACGGCGGTCATCGTCGGCCTTCTTTCGGCCGTGGTGGCCGCTTCCTACATGCACCCCATCGTCGCCCTCATCGTTGGTGCGCTCATCGGCGTCCCAACCGGCGGCATCGCCTGGGTCCTCGTTCGTGTGTGGCCGGTGCTGCGGCTGCTGTGGTGGTGGCTTCCCGAGATCGTGCTCACCACCGCCGCCATCACCTTCTGGACCCAGCTCGTCAACCACACCACCGGCCCGGTGACCCTCGTGGTGGTCGCTGTGGTCGTCGGCGTTCCCGCCGCCATCCCCGTCACCCGCCGTGCCGTGGTCGCCTGGTCCTGGTGCTTCGTGGTCCGCCACCGGCTGCGCATGTGTTTCGCGCAGTTCATCATCGCCAACCAGTCCGGCAGCCTGCCGCTGATCCTGTGGGCCAAGCCCACTCCGGTCGGCGAGCGGGTCTGGATCTACCTGCGCCCCGGCCTGTCCCTGGCCGACCTGGAAGGCCGTCTGGACCGCATCGCGGTCGCCTGCCACGCCTCCACCGCCCTCGTCGAGCGGGCCTCGGACGGCAACTCCGCCTACCTGCGGTTCGACATCAAACGCCGCGAAGTCCTCACCGCGAACGTGGGCTCCCCGCTGGTCGACGTCATCAACCCGGACACCCCGGCCGCCGACCGGCCGACGCCGGTTCTGCCGACGGCTCTGGACCTGCCCGACGTCGACGCACCCACCATCACCCTGCCCACCCAGGGCAAGCCGGCCGCGAAGAAGCCGGCCACCACCGCCAACGGCAGCAAGCCCGCGGCTACGTCCTCGACGCCCGAGGACGACGTCTCCGACTGGATCTAACCCACCCCACCAACCGGACGCGGGGAGCTGCTTGCGGCTCGTTCGTGTGGCTTCCCGCGCCCACTTCTCGCCCAAGGAGGGCATCTCATGACCACCACGGCACCTGCCCCCGCTGCGGGGGTTCCGGTGGGGCCTGGCCTGTCGATGTTCGACCCCATCTTCGTCGGCATCGACGAGTTCGGTCAGCCCGTCTACATCACCCTTGCCTACCGCAACCTCCTCGCCGGCGGCGAACCCGGCGGAGGCAAGTCCGGCCTCTTGAACTGCATCGCCGCCCACGCCGCCCTGTCCGTCGACTCCCGCCTCGTGCTGCTCGACGGCAAGCTCGTCGAGCTGGGCCAGTGGGAAGACTGCGCCGACGCGTTCATCGGCCCCGACATCACCGAAGCCCTGGCCGTCCTGCGGCGGCTCCAGACGGTGATGAACAACCGCTACGCCTGGCTCCGCGCCCATGGGCGCCGCAAGCTGACCGCCCTCGACAACTTGACGGTCATCACCGTCCTCGTCGACGAAATCGCCTTCTACTCCGCGACCGTCGGATCGAAGCAGGAACAGGAAGAGTTCGTCGCGCTCCTGCGTGACCTCGTCGCCCGGGGTCGCGCCGCCGGCATCCCCGTCGTGGCCGCGACCCAGCGGCCGTCGTTCGACATCATCCCGACGTCGCTGCGGGACCTGTTCGGCTACCGGGCCGCGTTCCGCTGCACCACCCCCAACAGCTCGAACATCGTGCTCGGGCACGGCTGGGCCGAGCAGGGCTACTCCGCCACCGACATCCAGCCCACCAACCAAGGCGCGGCCTACCTCATCGCCGAAGGCGGCGTCCCCCGCCGCATCAAAGTCGCCTACCTCACCGACGGCCAGATCGCCGGCATCGCCGACTACGCCGCCTGGATCCGCCGACCCAACCCGCTCACCACCACCGCCCCCACCGCAGACCTGGAGGTAGCGGTATGACCACCCGCGAACGCGCCTACGCCCGCGCCAGCAACCAGCGGGCCGCCCAATACACCGAACTGTGGATCGTCGGCACCCCGGAAGACCTCGCCGTGATGCTCCACGCCGCCGCCCAGACGGGCCGGCTCGTCTACGTCTCCGCACCCCACCAAATGGGACCAAACGACACCCGCCACCGCCGCTACCTGCGGCTGCGCACCCAATAACCGGCCGACAGGACCAGAGCCTCGCCTGCCAGCAGAGCTGGTCCTGCCGACCACCAACCAGCCCTACCGAAAGGACATGGCTGCCATGAAGGCTACCCACAACCCACCCACCGCAGTACAGGTCACGCCCGCTGACCTGCTGCGGATGGCTGCCCTCTACCTGCGCCGGCACGGCTGGCACCAGGGCACCTACTACACCACCACCGACACCCTCACCCCGCCGGCCTGCGCCGTCGGGGCCATCGGCATGGCCGCCGCCGGCCGCCCTCTCCTTCACCCGGTCCTGCTCACTCAGGCCGACGAGGACACCTACCACCGCGCCATCGCCGCACTCGTCGACCACCTCGACGACTACGCGCCCGTCTTCCACGTCGACGAAGACGGCTACCTGCTCGACGAGCACACCTCGCCCTACTCGTGGAACGACGACCCGACCCGCACCGCCGAGCAGGTCATCACCGCCCTCCTGGCGGCTGCTGACGAGTGGGACCGCCTCCACACCCAGGGAGGCGAGAACCGATGAGCACCGTCAAGAAGTCCTTGACGCCTGTCCCCCCGATACAGCGGCGTCGGGAGGTCGTCGAGAACGACGAGTTCGCCGCCTTCGCACGGCGCATCATCCGCGCCCACGGCCGCCGTGTCGCCACCGGCGACGTCGAAGCCCTCCGCGACCTGGTCGCCCTGTCGGCCAACCTCGACGACGCCATCACCGACGCCGTCATCGGGCTGCGGGCCTTCGGCTACTCCTGGGCCGAAATCGGCTCCCGCCTCGGCATCTCCCGTCAGGCCGCCCAGCAGCGCTGGGGAGGCCAGCCATGACCGCCCTCGCCGACGCTCCCACCGGTCTGGCCGTCGAGTTCTACGACCCGACCGGCACCCGCTACGGGTTCCCCACCTTCCCCTACCAAACCGCACCCGCCGGCCTGGCCACCCACCGGCAACTGCGCGCCGCCGGCCTCCGACCCGGAGGACACGACCCGGTCGCCCAGATCCTCTGGCGGCGCGGCAAACGCGTCGCCTACCTCTACCGCCTCGACCTCGCCGCCCCCAAACGCGTCGCCACGCCCGCCCAGCGGGAGGCCATCACCAAAGCACTCCGCGCCCGCCGCACCTGCCGCGTCTGCGGGCTGATCCAGCCCTACTACATCCCCCGCCGCTACGGCTGCTGCCTCGACTGCCACGGAGGCCCCCAATGACCGCCCCTGCCCCCTGCCCCTGCGGCGACTACTACTGCGCCGACCACACCGCGCTGACCACCACCGACCGCAGCGACTGCTGCCAGTACTGCGGCTTCCACACCTGCGACGTCTGCGGCTGGACCGCCCCCAACCCGAACGGCGGTGACCAGCAGTGAAGCCCACCACCGGCCCTCGCCTGGAAGGCATCGTCCTGGTCCTCATCCTCCTCACCGTCGCCGGCTTCGCCGGAGCCGCCTCCTTCACCCACGTCAAAGACTGGACCCTCACCAACTCACCCGCCGGAACCGGGGCATGGTTCGGGTGGGCCAACGCCGTCATCTCCGAACTCGTCCCCATCGCCGCCCTACTCACCATCCGCCGACGCCGCCGCACCGGCGCGCCGATCGGCTACCCGCTGTTCCTACTCATCGCCGCCGCCGGCCTCTCCCTCGCCGCACAACTCGCGGTCGCCAAACCCGGCCCGTCCGGATGGCTCCTGTCCGCCGTCCCGGCACTGGCGTTCATGGCCCTGGTGAAGCTGGTTCTCGCTCCGACCCCGGCCCGGTCGGAGGACACCACGCCGGCCGCCGAGCCGGTCGAGCCGATCCGCGTCCAGGTGGCCGAGCAGGTCACCACCGAACCGGCACCGCCGGCTGCCATCACCCCCGCACCCGAAACGGCCCCGACACCGGCCGCAGAGCCGGCCCCGGCGGCTGAGCCGACCATTACGCCGGCCGTCGTCGAGCCGGAACCCGTCACCGCCCCGGCCTCTGAGCCGGTCGACGTCCCTGCCCACCTGCTGCCCATGGCGCGGTTCGCTGCCGTGCAGCACGAACAAGCCACCGGAGCACCCATCACCACCGCCGAGCTGGCCGACCGGCTCGACGTCGCCCCGGCCGTCGCCGGGCAACTCCTCGCCATCGCCCGAGGTGCCCGATGACCATCCACCTCGTCGACATCGAACACGTCGAGCACACCTGCCCCGCCCACCCCGAAGGGCACCCCTACGACACCCGCCGCACGCTCATCGACGTCACCCCCGGCGGACCCTGCCGCGCACCGGTCACCATCCGCTGCGGCAACACCACCACCCAGATCCCCTGCCACCGGCACGAGCCGGCCAAGCGCCAATGCGGCGCCTGCCGGGTCATCGTCACCGAACGCACCATCACCACCCGCACCCCCGAGGTGCCGGCCTGATGGCGTCGACGCTGGACCTCACACCCCAGACCGCCTTGGCCCGGGGTGTGGGCTCGAACGCCGACACCACCCCACCCGTCTACGCCTACACCGCCGCCGGGTCCGCCTTCGAACGCGCCACCCGCCCGGACTACTTCGGCTGGCTGGAACACGTCCGCGCCGCCGCCGGCTGCACCCGCCCCATCCGCCTCGCCGGCCAACTCCTCACCGTCGACTCCTCGACCGGCCGGGTCCTGGACCAGCGGCACACCGACGGCATGCCCGACGCCGCCATCTACACCGCCTGCGGCAACCGCCGCGCCACCGTCTGCCCGTCCTGCGCCCACACCTACCAACGCGACGCGTTCCAGCTTCTGCGCGCCGGCCTCGTCGGCGGCAAGGGCGTCCCCGAAACCGTCGCCTCGCACCCGGCCGTGTTCGCCACCTTCACCGCACCGTCCTTCGGGCCGGTCCACGTCCGGATCGTCAAGCGGCACACCTGCGGCAACCGCCGCCGCTGCGACTGCCGCGCCGAGCCCTGCCACGCCCGCCGCGACGCCGGCGTCTGCGAGCACGGCCGCCCCGCTGTCTGCTGGGCGCGCCACGAGTCCGGTGACGCCGTCCTCGGCCGGCCGCTGTGCTTGGACTGCTACGACCACGACCACCAGGTCGTCTGGAACCTCTACTCCGGGGAACTGTGGCACCGCACCAAGCAAGCCGCGCAACGCCACCTGGCTAAGCTCGCCCGTCGCCGCGGCATCCCCCGCGTCGAAGTCGTCACCGCCTCCGGCAACATCCGCAAGGTCCCGCCGGTCCGGCTGTCGCCCGGGAAGGTCGCCGAACTCCAGTCGCGGGGAGCGGTCCACTTCCACGCCATCGCCCGCCTCGACGGCGTCAACCCAGACAACCCCGACGCAATCGTCCCCCCGCCAGCCGGGTTCACCGTCGCCGACCTCGTCGACGCGCTCCAACACGCCGCCGCACAGATCACCTTCCACACCCCGGCACACCCCGACCGGCCCGACGGCTGGCCGATCGCCTGGGGCGAGCAGGTCGACCTGCGGCCAATCAGCACCACCGGCGAAGGTGAGGTCACCGACGGCCTGGTCGCCGGCTACCTTGCCAAATACGCCACCAAAAGCACCGAGGCCACCGGGCACACCTCCACCCGCCTTACCGCCGACACCATCGGGGACTACGCCGACCCCGACGGCGACCACACCGCCCGCCTCATCGACGCCTGCTGGCGCATCGGCCGACCCACCGGCACCCCCACGCCGCTGCTCGACCGGCCCCGCGACCCTCGACCCCGGCCCGGCTTCGTCGACCCCTGGGAGTGCCCCGACTGCGGCACCCACACCCGATACGCCGCCTGCCCCACCTGCGTCGCCGACCGTCAAGCCGCCCTTGACACCGAACCGACGAAACCGCGCAGCACCAACCCGTACGCCCGGCTGCGGCGGTGGGCGCACATGCTCGGCTTCGGCGGCCACTTCCTGACCAAGGGCCGCCGCTACTCGGTGACGTTCCGACTTCTGCGAGACAGCCGCGTCAGCTTCCGCCGGCACGAGGACCAGGACCACGCGCACCCCACCGCCGGCGGCCAGCCCGTCGACCACCACGACGACGACACCACCCTCATCGTCGGCACCCTAACCTTCGCCGGCGTCGGCTGGCACACCACCGGAGACGCCCTCCTCGCCAACACCGCCGCCGCCATGGCCCGCGAGCGACGAACCACCGGCCGCGAAGAACTCGCCCACGAGCTCAGCACCGCTTCCGTCGGCACTGTGCCGGCTGCCGCGTAACGACCCAGACAATCAGTGAGGAGTTGACGACCAATGGCTAGGCAGGCAATCGAACCGCTGTGGACCGTCGAGGAGGTATCGGCCTACCTTGGCGTGCCCATTGCCACGTTGTATCAGTGGCGCCACCGTCGCGTCGGCCCGCTGGCGTCTCGCGTAGGGCGGCATCTGCGCTACGACCCCGCCAACGTCCGGGCCTGGCTCATTGAGAGGCAGGCTGCTTGAGATGCCCGTCGATGATCTGTGGTATCTGACCAAGCGTGGTTCGGACGGCAAACGGCTAGCCTCCAAGCGGCACGGCCGGGGGAAGCGCTGGAGGGTGCGATACGTCGATGACGCCGGCCAGCCCAAGCAGAAGCTGTTCGAACGCAGGGCCGACGCAGACCAGTTCGACGTAAACACTCGGGCCGATGTCTTCCGGGGCCAGTACGTCGATCCTGCCGCTGGCAAGGTCACCGTGGCGGCCTACGGAGAGCAGTGGCGCAAGCACCAGTTGCATCGCGACTCGACGGCGGCGCGCATCGAGATGACCCTTCGCGTGCATGTCGAGCCGATCCTTGGCCGGATGCAACTCGCGCAGGTACGTCCGTCGCATCTTCAGGCGTGGGTGAAAGACCGGGCGAAGGTGCTCGCACCATCCTCACTGCGAGTCGTGTACCACGTGCTGGTCGGTATGTTCGAGGCGGCGGCACGTGACCGGATGATCGGCCGTAGCCCGTGTGTTGGCATTCGGTTGCCAGAGATTGAGCGGGCGGAGCGGTTCATTCCCACGCCGCAGCAGGTGCGCGCACTCGCTGATGCGTTCAACGTCAAGCCAGAACCGGGCAAGCCGAGCCGGCAGCGGTACGGGGCGCTGGTGTACCTGGCTGCCGGCGCCGGCCTGCGTCAGGGCGAAGCTTGGGGCCTGGAGCTGGAGCACGTCGACTTCCTGCGCCGGGAGATCCGGATTGTCCAGCAGTTGGTCACCCCGCCGGGCAAGTCGCCACGACTCGCGCCGCCGAAGACTGCGACCAGTCGTCGGACCGTGGAGATGGGCCAGGTGGTCGCCGATGCGCTCGCCCGGCACATCGAACTATTCCCGCCGGCCGACGTGCACGTTGTCGATGAGACGAATCCGCGTAAGCCTGTGGCTCGCAAGGCGAAGTTGCTGTTCACGAGCGGTCGGGGTAACCCGATCCAGCGAACTGGGTGGGCGTACCCGTGGAAGAAAGCCGTGGAAGCGGTTGATGGCGTACCCGAGGGGTTCGGCTATCACGGGCTGCGCCACTACTTCGCCACACTGTTGATCCACGGCGGAGCGAGCGTGAAGACGGTTCAGATGGCGCTGGGGCATGCAACGCCGATAATCACCCTGAACACGTACGCGGGGGAGTGGCCGGAGGCGATCGATCGAACGCGGAACCTGGTCGACGCGGCCCTATCTGGCGCTCGGATGGCGGTAGCGCAGTGATGGGCCGAGTTGTGCCCAATCTGTTCCCGCGTCCTTGGATCGGCGCTGCGTCGCAGGTCAACGCGCTGATCGCCTCCGGTTCTCACACTTCCGCTGGAAGTAACGCTCCTCGCCTGCCGGGTTCGTCGTCCCGCCGGGCTCGCTGCTCTGCCAGGTTCGCCGCCCCGCCGGGCCCAACGTCCTGCCGGGCCCAACGTCCTGCCGGGCCCAACGTCCCGCCGGGTCCGCCGTTCGTCGGCGTCGTCAGCCGGGGTGCCGGATGCTCTCGATGATCCGGGCGAAGCCCTCCTTCCCGTGGCCGGCGTCGATCTGGCGCCGGATGAGGCGCTGGACCATGTCGACGACCTCCGTGCTGACGCCCTGCTCGGCGCTGGCGGTCAGGATGTCGCCGAGGTCGGAGAACTCCAGGCTCTGCTGCCCCTCGACGGTGTAGTCCCCGCCGTCGACGACCTCGGCGAACTCGTGGAAGGCGCCGGTCATGGCGGTCAGCCAGGGCGCGGCCATGGCGGCGAACCTCGTCGCCGGCACGCCGGCCGGGGCGACCATGGCGGCGCCGTGCAGGAACCCGGCGAACATGACGTACATGCCGGCGAGCAGGGCGAGGTCGTAGAGGGCCGCCAGCCCCGCGTCCTCCCCAAAGTAGGTGCTGTCGCCCCAGACGTCGAGCACCGGTCGGTGCTCCTCGAAGGCGTCGGCCGACCCGCTGTAGAGGATCGACGAACCGGGCTGGCCGATCATCTGCGGGACGGCCATGATGCCGCCGTCGAGGTACGCGATGCCCGCCTCGGCGGCCCAGGCGGCCAGCTCGCGGGACTGGTCGGGGGCCGTCGTGGTCACGTTGACCAGCGTCCGGCCGGCCAGGTCCCCGGCGAGTGGGTCGAGCACCTCGTGGACCGACGCGTGATCCAGCAGGCAGGCGATCACCAGCCGGCTCGCCCGGACCGCGTCGCCTGCCGTGGCGGCGGCCCGCGCCCCCTGCGCGACGAGGTCGTCCGCCCTGCCCGGCGAGCGGTTCCAGACCGTCGTCTCGTGTCCGGCGCGCAGCAGGGCGGCGGCGAGGGCGCTGCCCATCGCGCCCAGCCCGAGCACGCTCACCTGGCCGCTGTCGTCCGTCGTCATCTTCGGGATCCCCCTCGTGTCAGGTGGTACGGGAGGATCGTCGCCGCTGCGCGGTAAAGTGCGCCAGTACCGACTATTTTCTCAGGTACTCACCTTTCGGTAAGTAGGGCGGGGAGGGCGGATGGCGACGTCGGGGCGACGCGGTCCCTACATCTGCGGCATCGACGCGGCGATGGACGTGGTGACCGGCAAGTGGAAGTCGCTGATCCTCTGGGAGCTGCACCACCACGGCACCCGGCGCTTCGCCGAGCTGCGGCGCGGCCTGCCGGGCGTCAGCGAGAAGATGCTGATCCAGCACCTGCGGGAGATGGAGGAGGACGGGCTGGTGCACCGCGAGGTCTATCGCGAGGTGCCGCCCAAGGTCGAGTACTCCCTGACCGAGGACGGCGTCTCCCTCAACGCGGCCCTGGCGCCGCTCGGCGAGTGGGGCACCGACCGGATCCGGCGCATCGGCGCCGACCGGGTCCCGGTCGACGCGGCCGGCCCGGCGCGTCGCTAGCCCGGTAGGCCCGCCGAGGGCGGGGCGATCGCGGCCAGCTGGGCCCGGGAGGTGACCCCCAGCTTGGGGAACGCCTTGTAGAGGTGGTAGCCGACCGTGCGAGGGCTGAGGAAGAGCTGAGCGGCGATGTCGCGGTTCGAGGCGCCGCTCGCCGCCAGCCGGACGACCTGGCGTTCCTGCGGGGTGAGCACGCTGAGCGGGTCGCCGGACCTGCGCGGGGCCGCCGGCACGTCTCCCGTCGCGCGCAGCTCCGCGCGGGCGCGCTCGGCCCACAGCTCCGCACCGAGGCGGTCGAAGGTCTCCAGCGCGCCCCGCAGCTGCGCGCGGGCGTCCGCCCGCCGCCGCGCCCGGCGTAGCCACTCGCCGTACGCGAGCTGCGTCCTCGCCTGCTCGTACGGCTGGACGCCCTGCTCGTGCAGGCGTACGGCAGCCACGAAGTGCGCTTCGTCCTCCTCGACGAGGGCACGGCAGCGCAGGGCGACGGCGTCCGACGACGGCTGCCGGACGTGCCGTGCCCAGGTCAGGTAGCGGTCGAGTGGCTCCTTCGCCCGCTCGGGCCGGCCGCTGCGGACGGCCGCCTCGACCTGGTCCGCGGCCGAGACGGCGCCGATGCCCGTCGGCGGGACGGCCGACAGCTGGTCGAGGGCGGCGTCCGGCCGGCCCAGGCCGAGTTCGAGCAGCCCGAGTGCCCAGCGCCCGACGGCCGCCGCGAGGACCTGCCCCTGGTGGTCGGCCCTCGCCACGCCCTCCTCGGTCTTCGCCCGCCACCCCGGCGCGTCCCCCTGGTGGGCGAGCACCCACGCCAGGGAGGAGGTGAGTTGGCGGACCCCGTGCTCGTGACCCAGCTCCGTCGCCAGCCGCAGCCCCGCGCCCAGGGTCGCCCTGGCCTGGCCGTACCGGCAGAGCAGCCCCTGGGCGAAGCCGTGGTCCCGCAGCGCGATGGCGAGCCACCCCATCATGCCGCTCCGCCGGCAGTCCGCCACGACGCCTTCGGTGATCTCCTCGTACCGGCCGAAACGGCCCAGCGGGAGGCACAGGGCGGAGGTGAAGGTCAGTCCGGGTACCGCCAGCCCGGTGAGCGCGGGTGCGTCGACCGCCTCGGCCATGAGCCTGATTCCACCGCCGACGTCGCCGTGCAGCAGGCGGGCCAGCCCGAGCGCCCCGCCGACCAGCGGCGAGTCGATCTCGGGGAGCGCGCGGAGGCCCGCCGCGGCCTCCTCCGCCAGCCGGCTGTCACCGGCGAACCAGGCGCAGCGGACGGCCTCCACCAGCAGCCAGGTGGCCCATTCGGTGGAGCGGGCCGCCACGCGGGGGACGCCGTCCAGGATGATCCTGCCCGCCGCGCGCGGTGTGCCCAGCTCGAACTCGCGATGGGCGCGTACCTGGATCAGCGCGGTGATCATGTCGGGGTCGTCCGCGTCCGGTGTGGCGCTGTCGGCCAGCGCGGCGGCACGACCCATCAGGCCGGCGTCACTCGCCGCCAGGGCGGCGTTGGCCAGCTGGCTGGACCGTCGCACCGGATCGACGGTGAGCTCGGCGGCCCGCTCGTAGGCGTCCGCCACCGCGACGTGGCCGCCCCGGGTGCGGGCCCGTTCCGCCGCCTCCTCCAGCTCCCGTGCCACGTCCTCGTCGGGACCGAGCGCGGCGGCGGCCAGGTGCCACGCCCGCCGGTCGGCCGCGTCCGTGGCCGCCGAGCGCGTCAGGGCGTCCGCGAGGGCCCGGTGTACGGCGAGGCGGCGGGTGACCGGCGCACCCTGGTAGGCGGCGGCCCTGATCAGGGGATGGCGGAAGCCGACGCTCCTGCCCCGCACCTCGATCAGCCGCCCGCGCTCGGCCGTCTCCAGGGCGTCGAGGGAGGCGCCCGCACCCACCAGCGTCTCCAGCTCGCCGGAGCCGTCCGCCGCCGCGATCAGCAGCGCGGTCCGCGCGGCCTCGGGAAGCGCGGCGATCCGGGCCTGGAACGCCTCCTGGACCCGGTCGGCGACGGGCATCGCGCCCACCGGCGACAGCCGTCCGGCCCGCTGTTCGGCGGTGAGCGCGGCGGGCAGTTCGATGAGCGCCAGGGGGTTGCCGTCCGACTCCTCGACGAGGCGCTCCCGCACCTGCGGGGGAAGGCCGGCGGGGAGCAGCGCGGCGGCGGCCGCGTCGTCCAGCCCGCCGAGCCGCAGTTCGGGCAGCCCGGCGGCCGGGAAGCCCGCGCGGGCACCGAAGATCATGACGACGCCCTCGACCTCCAGGCGGCGGGCGGCGAACAGCAGCGCGTCGACGGACGCCTGGTCGAACCACTGCGCGTCGTCGACGAGGCAGAGCAGCGCGCCGTCCCCGGCGAGTTCGGCGAGCAGGCTCAGCGTGGCCAGCCCGACCAGGAACCGGCTCTCCGGAGCGAGGTCGCCCAGCCCCAGGGCGCCGTTGAGCGCGCGGGCCTGCGCGTCGGGCAGCGCGTGGATCCGGTCCAGCCCGGGGCGCAGCAGCAGGTGGAGTGCGGCGTAGGGCAGGGTGGCCTCGGACTCGACGCCGGCGCCGCGCAGCACCCGCATGCCCGCCGCGCGCCCGGCGGCGTGGTCGAGGAGCGCGGACTTGCCGATCCCCGCCGGGCCCCGGACGACCAGGGCCCCGCTCCGGCCGGCCCGGGCCGCCGCGAGGAGCCGTTCGATCTCCGCCTGTTCGGCGGCTCGTCCGTGCAGCACGTCAGGAACCTACCGTCACGGTGACTGATTCGGCCGGGAGCGGACCTGCCTAGCGTCGTGGTGACAGATAGTCAGCACCACGAAGGGACATCCGATGGCCACCATCGCGAGCACCGTGCAGACCGCCGCCGCCGACGCCAAGCTGCTCCGTTTCGCGCTCAAGCAGGATGCCGTGGGCTCCGGCGCCAACGGCATCGTCTACGTCCTCGCCGCGGCGATCTTCGGCGAGATGTTCGGCCTTCCCGCCGCCTTCCTCTACCCGGTGGGTGCGTTCCTGGTCGTCTTCGCCGCGGCCCTGTTGTTCCTCGCCTCGCGCCCGGCGATCAGCACGGCCGCCGTGGTCGTGGTGATGGCGGTCAACATCGCCTGGGTGGCCGCGAGCGTGGAGTTGCTCGTCGCGGGCTGGTTCCCGTTGACCGGCCTCGGCATCGCGCTGGTGATCGTGCAGGCGGTCGTGGTCGCCGGCTTCACCGCGCTGCAGTACGCCGGCCTCCGCAAGACCGGTTGACCGGTCCGTCGGCCCGTCCGGCGGCGACGCGGGAGGACGTCGGCGCCGGAGCCACCGCCGGAACCGGGAGCCCGCCGGTGGCCGCCCGTCGGGGTGGCCACCGGCGGGCGCGTCACAGCGGATAGGTGCGGGCGACGGCCAGCATCTCCGAGCTGTGCGATCCGACGACGCCCACGCCGGGCGGGCGGGGGCGGAAGCCGGGCAGCGCGTCCAGGCCGTCGCTGGCGTCCATCGCCCGCAGCGCCACCTGCCCCGCCTTCGGAGCGAGGGTCAGGGTGACCTCCACGCCCTCCGGAGGCGGGGCGTGGAAGACCAGTCCGAAGCCCCAGCGACCCTCCCGGGCCTCCGTCGGCACCGGCCGGCCGGCCACCTCCGCCCGCAGCACCGTCGCCGTCGCCGCGTCGACGTGCAGGGTGACCAGGCGGGCCTGCCGCTGCGGGACGAGCCGCAGGCGCAGGGTGCGCTCGGCGCCGGCGGTGCCGTCCGCGAGCACCTCCAGCTTCGGCGCGGGCAGGTCCGCCGCCTGCGCCGGGCCGGCGCGCAGCTCGGCGTCGCCGATGCCGGGGAAGTCGGTGACCTCGACGACCCCGTCGACGTAGCCGTCGGTCCAGGGCTGCGGGTCCTCCTCGCGGCTGAGCCAGCGGGCCTGCCCGGTGCCGGCGTCGAGGGCGTACATCAGGTGGGTGGGCGCGGGGTGCGCGGCGTCGAAGCGGTCGACGGCCAGCCCGGTCGCGGCGAACACCGCCGTGGCCAGCGCGGCGGCCCCGGCCGGCAGCGCGCCCAGCCGGCGCGCGCGCACGGCGACCATGCCCCGCTGGCCGCCGGCCTGCGGGTGCAGCAGGTCCACCACCGGCAGCGCGGCCAGGCCGAGCAGCACGGCGACCAGGGCGGCGACCCCACCCATCGCCATGCCGAGCGCCGGGAAGAGCAGGACGACCGTGGGCAGCAGGATCACCACGGCCACCGCGGCGGCCAGGGTCGCCGCGACCACCGGCCACGGCCCGTCGATCCGCGCGCCCAGCGCGGCCAGCCCGGCCAGCGCGCCGGCCAGGGCCGGCAGGGTGACCAGGTACGCCCCGCCGGGCACCAGCACGGCGAACAGCACCCCGAGCACGGCCAGCCAGCCCAGCCCGCCGATCGCCAGCGCGGCCGGGCCGACCCGGCGGCGGGTCAGCGCGTACCAGGTGAACAGGACGGCGGCGGCGAGCGCCACCACGGCCAGCCGGTACCAGGTCGGCCGGTACGGGTCGAGCAGCTCGGCGTAGCCGGGCCGCAGCGCGGTGACCGCCGCCCAGAGTAGTTGCGCGGCGAGCGGGGCGACCACGATCGGCACCAGCGCCAGCCCGAAG
This sequence comes from Micromonospora sp. NPDC004336, assembly GCF_053602615.1. Classification (NCBI taxonomy): domain Bacteria; kingdom Bacillati; phylum Actinomycetota; class Actinomycetes; order Micromonosporales; family Micromonosporaceae; genus Micromonospora; species Micromonospora sp. NPDC004336. The sequence goes on along the minus strand of NZ_JBSGDY010000046.1, from coordinate 17,084 downwards.
CCGGCGGCGAGCCGGCCGGTGGTGACACGGCCCCGCCGCCGGGCGAGCCAGCCGAGGGCCGCCACCGCGGCCAGCGCGAGCAGCGCCAGCGGCAGCACCAGCCAGCCCGGGTAGCGGACGAGCCCGCCGGGGACGGGGAAGTAGGTGGCGTCGTGCCCGGAGTCCAGGGCCGTCAGGTCGACCCGGCCGAACTCGCGGGCCAGGCCGAGGGCGTTGTCGCCGTGGTGCTGAAGGCTGGCCCGGTCCAACGCGGCCGGGGTGTCCAGCGGGGTGTGGTAGATCGCGCCGCCGTCGATGTACGCCGAGTTCAGCCCGACGAAGTCGTTGTCGAGGAAGGCGGTGAAGTCGGTGTCGTTGGGCAGCGCGCGGTAGATCTCCACGGCGAACGAGGTGCCCACCGGGTGCGGCGCGGCCCGGCCGAAGGCGCCCACCAGCGCGGCGTTGTCCCGCGACGTCTCGAACATGATCACCGGGCCGGTGGAGCCGCGCGCCTCCAGGTTGAGCACCACGCCGCCGTCGGCCGCGAACGGGTGGCCGGACGCGAACGCCGACGCCCCGCACAGGCACGCCTCCTCCGCGTCGGTGAGCACGAAGACGATGTCGTTGCGGGGCCGGGGGCCGGCGGCCAGCGCGCGGGCCACCTCCAGGATCGCCGAGGTGCCGGCGGCGTCGTCGTTGCCGCCCGGCCCGGACTGCACCGAGTCGTAGTGCGCGACGAGGAACACCTTGCCGGTCGGGTCGGTGCCGGGCAGCCGGGCCACCACGTTGCGGACCCGGGCCAGGGTCGCCCCGCCGGCCGCCCCGCTGAGCTGACCGGCCTCGGACGCGACGGTGTCCTGCACCTCGGTCTCCAGGCCCAGCCCGCGCAGCACCCCCTCGACGTGGGCGCGGACCTGGTCGTTGGCCGGGCTGCCGGCCACGTGCGTGCGTGCGGCGACCACCTCGACGTGCGCGTACGCCCGGTCGGCGCTGAACTCGCCCGGCGGCGCGTCGGCCGGTCGCGGCGCGGGGGTGCGCAGGTCGAGCAGGGTGCCGGCGCCGACGGCGGCGAGCGCGACGAGCGCCGCCGCGGCGGCGGCCAGCCGGCGGCGGGGCCGGGCCAGCGCGCGGTCGGCCGCGCGGGTGGGGGGTACGCCCACGGGAACTCCTCGGGGGGTGGGGCCAGGGGTGGCATCATCCTGCACCGGGCCGGCCGTCCCGGCGACTCCCCCCGGCCGGCACCGGCCCCGCCGGCAGTGATCCGGCCCATGCCCGCGCCGGCGGCGCCCGTCGTGTTGTGTGCGAACGTTGTCTAATACAGGATCAGCAGGGCACTCGGAAGGAGCCCGACATCACCAGCGATCTCCCGCGCCTCGCGGCGGTGGCCCGGCCGCTCAGGGGAACCGGCTCGGCCGGCTCCCCCGTCGTGCCGTACCCGCACGGCGGCATGGGAAGGCACCCCAACCTGCCCCCGGGCGAGCGGCTGCGGGTGCTGCTGGTCGAGGACGACGAGGGCGACGCCTTCCTGGTCGGCGAGCTGCTCGCCGAGACCAACTCGATGATCGACCTGCTGGTGGCGACCAGCCTCAGCGAGGCCCGGCAGCGGGTGATGGGCGTCGACTGCGTCCTGCTCGACCTCGGGCTGCCCGATGCGCAGGGCATCGACGGCCTGCGCCAGGTGCTGGAGATGGCCAGCGGGGCCGCCGTCTGCGTGCTGACCGGCCGCTCCGACGAGCACCTCGGCATCGTCGCGGTCGCCGAGGGCGCGCAGGACTACCTGGTCAAGGGCCAGGTCGACGGGGTGCTGCTGACCCGGGCGCTGCGCTACGCCGTCGAGCGCAAGCGGGCCGACGAGAACGCGCGGCGGCTGCGCGAGGTCGAGCTGCGCCAGGCCGAGTCCGCCCGCCTCGAACGGGGCCTGCTGCCGCAGCCGCTGATGACCACCGACAAGGTCGCGGTGCACACCTTCTACCGGCCGGGCCGGCACGCCGCCCTGATCGGCGGCGACTTCTTCGACGTGGTGCAGACCCGCCCCGACCGGCTTGAGCTGATCGTCGGCGACGTCTGCGGGCACGGCGCCGACGAGGCGGCCCTCGGCGTGGAGCTGCGGGTCGCCTGGCGGGCGCTGATCCTCGCCGGCGTGCCCGACGACGAGGTGCTGCCGGCGCTGGAGCAGGTGCTGATGAGCGAGCGCCGGCTCCAGGAGATCTTCGCGACCGTCGCCACCGCCCGGCTGGACCTCGACGCCAACCGGGCCACGGTCCGGCTGGCCGGGCATCCCCCGCCGCTGCTGCTCGCGGGGGGCAAGGTGGTGCCGGTCCCGGCGCCCGGCGGCCTGCTGCTCGGCGTACGACCCCGCCGGCCCGTCGCCTACGACCTGGAGTTCGACACCGATGACTGGTCCCTGCTGATGTACACCGACGGCGTGATCGAGGGGCGGGTCGGCGAGGGCGACGAGCGCCTCGACGTGCCCGGCCTGAGCGGCCTGCTCGCCGACCCGGCGAGCAAGGAGGTGCCGCTGGCGGAGCTGCCGGCCTGGCTGGTCGGGAGCGCCGAGCAGATCAACGGCGGGCCGCTGGCCGACGACGTCGCCATGCTGCTGGTCAGCCGGGGCGGTGGCCGGTGACCGGCGTACGCGACTGGACGCTGCGTCAGCGGGTCGTCACGCTGCTCGTGATCGTCGCCGTGCTCCTGGTCGGCCTGGCCGGCGGCGCGGTCGCCGTGGCGGCGAAGAACCGCACGCACATCGACGCGATCCTGAACAAGACCGGCCCGCTGCGCGTGCAGGCGCAGGAGGTGCAGAACGCGCTGCTGGACCAGGAGAACGCCGTGCGCGGCTTCGCGGTCAGCGGCGATCCCGCCGACCTGGCCCCGTACGACGCCGGCCGGGCACGGGAGCGCGACCTGGTGGCCTCGATGCGGCGGCTGCTCGGCGACTACCCGGGAATCCGGGAGGGGCTGCGGGGCGTGGAGGAGCGGGCAGAGGCCTGGCGGCAGGCGGTGGCCGTGCCGGTGATCACCACGACGGAGCAGAGCGGCACCGCCGCCGGTCAGGCGCTGATCACCGACCAGGCGCGCCAGCGGTTCGACGAGGTCCGCACGTCGCTGGACAGTCTCCAGTTCGAGATCTTCGAGGTCCGGCAGCGGAGCGCCGAGGACGTCCGGCGGACGAGCAACCTGCTGGTCGTACTGCTGATCACCGCCCTCGCCGTGGTGGTCATCGCCGGCAGCATGCTGCTGGTCTCGCTGGACAAGATGGTCATCCGCCCGCTGACCGGGCTCGCCGACCAGGTTCGCGAGGTCGCCGAGGGCGACTACCGGCACGGCATCACCGGCGACGGCCCGCCCGAGTTCGTCCGGCTCGCCGACGACGTCGACGCCATGCGGCGCAAGATCGCCAGGGACCTGGACGAGGTGCGGGAGGCCCGCGAGCGGATCGAGTGGGTCAACAGCCAGCTCCAGAAGCAGGCCGAGGAACTCACCCGCTCCAACCGCGACCTGGAGCAGTTCGCGTACGTCGCCTCGCACGACCTGCAGGAGCCGCTGCGCAAGGTGGCGAGCTTCTGCCAGCTCCTCCAGCGCCGCTACGCGGGGCAGCTCGACGAGCGGGCCGACCAGTACATCGCGTTCGCGGTGGACGGCGCGCAGCGGATGCAGCGCCTGATCAACGACCTGCTCGCGTTCTCCCGGATCGGCCGGCTCACCACCGGCTTCACCGAGGTGGACATGAACAAGGTGATGGGCGACGTGGCCGGCCAGACCGAGGCGGCCCGGCAGTACGCGGACGCCGAGCTGACCTGGGGCGAGATGCCGGTCATCCGCGGCGAGGAGCCGCTGCTGACCAACCTGCTGGCGAACCTGGTCAGCAACTCGATCAAGTTCCGCCGGCCCGACGTGCCGCCGAAGGTGCACGTGTCGGCCCGGCTGGTGGACGACGAGTGGGAGATCAGCTGCCAGGACAACGGCATCGGCATCGAGCCGGAGTTCGCCGACAAGATCTTCGTGATCTTCCAGCGGCTGCACGCCAAGGACGCGTACCCGGGCACCGGGATCGGCCTGGCGATCGTCAAGAAGATCGTGGAATACCACGGCGGTCGGGTCTGGGTGGACACCAGCACCGAGGTGGGTACGGCGATCCGCTTCACCCTCCCCGCGCTCCCCGAGGACGTCGAGGCGGCCGCCGCCGCGGCGGACGGGGAGGGGGCGGCCGGCGACACCGACGGGCCGGCGACCGGCGACGGCGGCGAGGTCGACAGCGCGTCGACGGCCGGCGGTGCGGGCGCGCCGGCGCAGGCCGGTGGCCCCGACACGACGGACGTCCCGGATGGCCCCGACCGGGCGCCGGAAGGCGGTAGAACGGGTGACATGAGGGAGACGGTGGGATGACCGCGCCGGCGGACGGTAAGAGCCCGATCGAGGTCCTGCTGGTCGAGGACGATCCGGGTGACGTGTTGATGACCCAGGAGGCGTTCGAGGAGCACAAGCTCCGTAACCGGCTGACCGTCGTCTCCGACGGGGCCGAGGCGCTGGCCTACCTGCGGCGCGAGGGGCAGTACGCGGACGCGGTGACCCCGGACCTGGTCCTGCTCGACCTGAACCTGCCCCGCCGGGACGGGCGGGAGGTGCTGGAGGAGATCAAGAAGGACGAGCAGCTCTGCCGGATCCCCGTCGTGGTGCTGACCACCTCCCAGGCCGACGAGGACATCCTGCGCAGCTACCAGCTGCACGCCAACGCGTACGTGACCAAGCCGGTGGACTTCGAGCGGTTCATCTCCGTGGTCCGGCAGATCGACGAGTTCTTCGTCAGCGTGGTCAAGTTGCCGCCGCGTGGCTGACACCCTCCTCGACGACGTCGGCGGGCTGCTGCGCGAGACCGCCGACCAGGTCGTGCTGCCGCTGTTCCGCAAGCTGGACGACGACGACGTCACCGAGAAGGCGCCCGGCGAGCTGGTCACCGTCGCCGACCGCCGCGCCGAGGAGATGATCTCGGCGAGCCTGCGCCGGCTGCGCCCCGGCTCCGTGGTGGTCGGCGAGGAGGGGGTCGCCGACGACCCGGCCCTGCTGCGCCACCTGCGCGGCTCCGGCGACGTGTGGCTGGTCGACCCGGTCGACGGCACCTCGAACTTCGCTGCCGGCCGGCGGCCGTTCGCCCTGATGGTGGCGCTGCTGACCGACGGCGAGCCGGCCGCCGCCTGGGTGCTCGACCCGCTCGCCGGCACGCTGGCCGTCGCGCGGGCGGGCGAGGGGACGTGGCTGGACGGCCGGCCGGTGCGTACGACCGACGACACGCCGGCCATGGACGCGCTGCGCGGCGCCGCGATGTCGCGGTTCCTGCCGCCGGCGTCGAGGGCGCGGGTCGAGGCCGGCGGCGCGCGGCTCGGCGAGCTGCTTCCCGGCCAGCACTGCGCGGGTCGGGAATACCTGGACGTGCTCACCGGCGAGCAGCAGTTCGTGCTGTTCTGGCGCACCCTGCCCTGGGACCACGCACCCGGCGCCCTGCTCGTCCGGGCGGCCGGTGGGGTGGCCCGCCGCTTCGACGGCACGGACTACCACCCGACCGACGAGGGCAGCGGCCTGCTGGTGGCGGCGAGCGAGCAGGTGTGGGCGCAGGTGCGCGAGGCGTTGCTGGGCGCTGAGTGAGGTCGATGCGACGCTGCGTCGATCCTCGCCGGGGAGGGCGGTCGCGGGCCCGGTCGGGAGCGCGCGGTCCGGTATCCTGACCGCCGGTCTCCGCCAGCAGGCCGCCGACCGGCGCCCGGCGGAAGCCGCCGCCGCGCAGCGCTGTCCCCCGGCGGCCGACGAAAGGATGCTTTCGTGCGCAGGACCATGCCCATCGGGCGGGGCGGTCGTCGGCCGCTGACCGCCCTGTCGGCCCGGACCGCCCGACGCCCGCTGACCGAGACCGCCCGCCGCCCGCTGGCCGCCCTGTCGGCGCGGCCTGTCGGCCGCGCGGTGGCCGCCCTGCTCGCCGCGGTGGCGCTGCTCCTCGGCGGCGCCGTTCCCGCGTACGCGGAACCCAACGAGGGCGGCACCAAGAAGCTCCGGGACGCCCTGGCGGCCACCGCCAAGGCGCACCTGGAGGCCAAGGCGAAGCTCGACAACTCCAAGCGCCGGCAGAAGCAGCTGACGGGGGAGGTGGCCGCGCTGGAGGTGCGCCTGGTCGACCTGACCGCGCAGGTCGGCGAGGTGGCCGCCCAGTCCTACCGGGTGGGCCGGCTCACGCCGACGGCCATGCTGCTCAACAGCGCCTCGCCCGAGGCGTTCCTGGAGCGGGCGGCCAGCCTCGACATGATGGCGCAGCGCGACGGCCGGCGGCTGCGCGACCTCACCCAGGCGCGCGAGCAGGCCCGGCAGGCCAAGATCGCCCTCGACACCGAGGTCCGGGAGCAGCAGAAGCAGCTCGCGGTGATCGCGAAGAAGAAGAAGGAGGCCGAGGCGGCCCTCGCCGAGGTCAGCTCGGGCAGCAGCGGCGGCTTCAGCGGCGGGAACTCCTCCTCGGCGAGGCCGGCCCCGCGCAACCCGGACGGCTCCTGGCCGGCGGAGTCCTGCTCGGTCGACGACCCGACCACCTCCAGCTGCATCACGCCGCGCACGCTCAACGCCCTCCAGCAGACCCAGGCGGCCGGCTACAAGCGCTACGTCTCCTGCTACCGCAGCGGCGGCTCCGGCGAACACCCCAAGGGCCGGGCCTGCGACTTCTCGGCCGCCGCCGGCGGGTTCGAGGACAAGACCGCCACCGGCGGGGACAAGGCGTACGGGGACAGCCTCGCCGCCTGGCACGTGCGCAACGCGAGCCGCCTCGGCGTGCTGTACGTGATCTGGTACCGCCAGATCTGGCACCCGGGCACCGGCTGGCGGGCGTACAGCGGCAGCGGCAGCCCCGCCGCCGACCACACGAACCATGTTCATCTCTCGATGTACTGACCCGCCGGCCCAGCTTTCCTGCGTACCATCGCGCGGGTGAGCTCCCCATCGTCCGACGTCACGGTCCCGCCCGCCCGGCCGACGCCGCCGACCGCCCGGGCCCTGCCCAACGCGCTCGCCGCGTTCCTGGTCTTCTTCTCCAGCGGCGCCGTCCTGGTGCTGGAGACCGTCGCCCTGCGGCTGGTCGGCCCGTACGTCGGGGTGACCCTCCAGGTGACCAGCTCGGTCATCGGCATCGCGCTGGCGGCCATCGCGTACGGGGCGTGGTCGGGCGGCTGGCTGGCCGACCGGCGCGACCCGCGCACCCTGCTGGCACCGGCGCTGGTGCTGGCCGGCATCGCCACGGCGGTCACCCTGCCCGTCGTCCGGTACGCCGGCGAGGTGCTGCGCGGCGGCGCGGCGACGGCCATCCTGCTGCTCGTCGCCCTCGCCGTCTTCGTGCCGGCGGCCCTGCTCGCGGCGGTCACCCCGCTGGTCGTCAAGCTCCAGCTCGCCGACCTGCGGCGCACCGGCCAGGTGGTCGGGCGGCTCTCCGGCATCGGCACGCTCGGCGGGATCACCGCCACCCTGGGCACCGGCTTCGTGCTGGTCGCGGCGCTGCCCAGCACGGTGATCCTTTTCGCGCTGGCCGCCGCGCTCGGGCTCACCGGGCTCGGCCTCGGGGTGTGGCTGCGCCGCCAGGACCGCGCGGAGCTGCCCGGCCCGGCCCGCGCCCGGGCGGCGCTGGCGGTGCTCGGTCTCGTCGGCGCCGGGCTGACCACCGTCGCCCCGAACCCGTGTGACATCGAGACGGCCTACCACTGCGCCAGCGTCGAGGCCGATCCCGGCCGGAGCTCCGGTCGCACCCTGCTGCTCAACTCGGCCCAGCACTCGTACGTGGACCTCGCCGACCCCACCCACCTGGAGTACGCGTACACCCGGTGGATCGGGGCGGTGGCCGACGTGACGGCCCCGAAGGGGCAGCGGCTGGACGCGCTGCACCTGGGCGGCGGCGGGTTCACCGTGCCCCGCTACCTGACCGCCACCCGCCCCGGCACCGACAACGTGGTGTTCGAGATCGACGGCGGGCTGGTCGAGCTGGGCGAGCGCGAGCTGGGCGTACGCCAGGGCCCGGACCTGCGGGCGGTGGTGGGTGACGCCCGGATGCTGGTCGCGGGGGAGGCGACCGACAGCCGCGACCTCGTGGTCGGCGACGCCTTCGGGCACCTGGTGGTGCCCTGGCACCTGGCCACCCGGGAGATGGCCGCCGAGGTCCGCCGGGTGACCCGGCCCGGCGGCGTCTACGTGCAGAACGTCATCGACTACCCGCCGCTGCGCTTCATCCGCAGCGAGCTGGCCACCGTCGCCGCCGAGTTCCGGCACGTCGCGCTGGTCGCGCCCGCTGCGGCGCTCGCCGGGCAGCAGGGCGCCAACTTCCTCATCGTCGCCTCCGACGCCCCGCTGCCGCTGGACGCGATCCGCGCCCGGCTGGCCGAGCGGCGGGAGCGGGTCGGCCTGCTCGCGGGCGCCGAGCTGACCGCCTTCGTCGGCGACGCGCTGGTGCTGACCGACGACTACGCGCCCGTGGACCAGCTCCTCGCCACCGCCTGATCGGGTGACATCGCTGACCGATTCCGACCGCCGAGGTGTAGCCGGGGTGGTGGCGGGCAACAACGACCCTCATGGGTGGAGCGATCAGGGACGGCGCGCAACTGCTGGGTGAGCGGTACCGGCTGATCGAGCAGCTCGGCGCGGGCGGCATGTCCGTCGTGTGGCGGGGCTACGACGAGGTGCTCGGCCGCCAGGTGGCGGTGAAGGTGCTCGCGTCCCGGCTGGCCAGCGACCGCGCGTTCCGGCACCGCATCCGGATCGAGGCGCAGGCCGCGGCCCGGCTGTGCCACCCCAACATCACCAACGTCTACGACTACGGCGAGTCCGAGCAGGTCGGCCTGACCGTGCCGTACGTCGTCATGGAGCTGGTCGACGGCGAGTCGCTGACCGGCCGGCTGCGCCGGGGCAGCCTGCCGTGGCGCGAGGCGGTGACGATCGGCGCGGAGGTGACCTCGGCGCTGGCCACCGCGCACGCCCGCGGCGTGGTGCACCGGGACGTCACCCCGGGCAACGTCATGCTGACCGCCACCGGCGTGAAGGTCGTCGACTTCGGCATCTCCGCGCTGGTGGGGGAGAAGGAGAAGGGCCCGGACGGCGCCCTGCTCGGCACGCCCGCCTACCTCGCCCCGGAGCGGCTCGACAACGGTCAGGTCTCCCCGGCCACCGACGTCTACGCGGTCGGCCTGCTGCTCTACCGGATGCTCACCGGCCGGCTGCCCTGGCAGGCGAGCACCACCACCCAGATGCTGCGCGCCCACATGTACAACGAGCCGGAGCCGATGCCCCCGGTGGCGGGGCTGCCCGACGACGTGCGCGAGCTCGTGCACCGGTGCCTGGCGAAGCGGCCCGAGGACCGGCCCGGCACCGCCGAGGTCGCCCGGACGCTCGCCGAGGCGGCCGGCATGATCGCGGCGGTGCCCGTCTCGCCGGCCGCCGGGCCCGTGGACCCGGCGGCGCTGGCCAGCGCCGGCACCACGATCCTGCCCTGGTCCGCCGCCACCGACGCGCTGCCGTTCTCGGGTACGCGCAACCGGCGGGCGGCGGCCCGGCGCCGGCGGGTCGAGGCGGGCGTGGCCGCCGCCGGGCTGGTGGCGGTGACCGCGGCCCTGTGGGGGGTGACCTCCCGCAGCCCGGCCAGCGGCGGCATCGACCAGCCGACGCAGGCGCGGATGGGCGCCGAGCAGCCCGCGCCCTGCCGGGTCGCCTACACGCTGCGTAAGGACTCGGGCAGGGACTTCGACGCCGAGCTGACGCTGACCAACACCGGCCAGCGGGAACTGCGCGGCTGGCGGATGAGCTTCACCTTCCCCGGCCAGCAGACCGTTACGAAGTCGGTGCCCGTGCCCGTCCGCCAGGAGGGCCGTACGGTGCTGGTGGAGCAGGCCCCGCAGCGTGGGCTGGCCCCCGGCGCGTCGGAGAAGCTGACCCTGACCGGCCGCCACAGCGGGGCCAATCCGCTGCCGGTGGAGTTCCGCCTCGGCGACGAGACCTGCGGGGTGGAGGTGGCCGGGGTGGCCGGTTCGGCGCCGAGCACCGCGCCCACCACGAAGGCGCCGGCCACGAAGGCCCCGGTCAAGGCCCCGGCCGTCAAGGCGCCGAAGGCGAAGGCCGGCACCGCCGGGAGCGGCTCCGGCGGGTCGAAGGCCAAGCCCGACAACTCCGGCAAGGGCAAGGGGCCGGGTGGTGGAAAAAAAGCGGCAAGCCCGGAAAGGGCCGAGGACGATGACGACTGAGCCCGCCGCGTTCAGCTGAGCGCCGCGAAGCGCTGCACCTGCTCGATGTTCCCCTCGATGATCAGCATGCTGCCGGGCGCGACCACGGTGGCGTCGGTGGCGTACCGGAAGCGCTCGCCGGGCAGCTTCACCCCGACGACCCGCACCCCGTAGCGCTCGGTCGGGGTGAGGTCCGCCAGCGGCCGGCCCACCATCGCCTCCGGGGTGCACACCTTCGCGATGGCGAAGTCGTCGCCGAACTCGATGAAGTCGAGCATCCTGCTGACGATCAGGTGGGCCACCCGTTCGCCGGTCTCCGCCTCGGGGAAGATCACGTGGTGCGCGCCGACCGAGCCCAGGATCTTCGCGTGCTTCTCCGAGGTGGCCCGCGCCCAGATCTGCGGCACGCCCAGCTCGACCAGCGCCAGCACGGTCAGCACGCTGGCCTCCACCGAGGCGCCGATCGCGACCACCGCCCGGGCGAAGTCGGCCACGCCGAGCTGGCGTAGCGCCCCCTCCTCGGTCGCGTCGGCCTGCACGACCCGGTCGAGCTGGGCCGACCAGCGCTGCACCTGCTCCGGGCTGCGGTCGATGGCCAGCACCTCGTGGTCGAGCGCGACCAGCGAGCCGGCCAGGTGGCATCCGAACCGGCCCAGCCCGATCACCACGACGCCGCCTCCGCCCGTGTTCCTAGCCGACAATGGGTTGCTCCTCCGGGTAGCGGTACAGCCGCCGGCGGGTGTTCAGGGCGATCGCCGACCCGAGGGTCAGCGGCCCGATCCGGCCGACGAACATGAGGACGATCAGGGCGAACTGGCCGCTGTCGGGCAGCGCCCCGGCGACCCCGACGCTGAGCCCGGTGGTGGTGAGCGCCGAGGTCACCTCGAACAGCGCCGCGTAGAGGGGGACCCCCTCGGTGAGCAGGATGAGCACCACCGTGCCGCAGGCCACCAGCGCCACGCTGAGCAGCGCCACGGTGACCGCCTGCCGCTGGCTGGCCGTGGCCACCCGGCGGTGCCCGACCGTCACGTCCGGCTCGCCCCGCAGCTCCGCCCAGATGACGAAGGCGAGCAGGAAGAACGTCGTCACCTTGATCCCGCCGGCCGTGCTGGCGCTGCCGCCGCCGATGAACATCAGCGCGATGACCAGCGGGTAGCTCTCCTCCTCCAGGCCCTCGACGTCGACGACGTTGAAGCCTCCGGTGCGGATGAACGCGTCCTGGGCGAACGCCACGAGGAGCTTGTCGTGCCAGGCGTAGATGCCCAGGGTGTGCGGGTTGGCCCACTCGACGGCAAGCATCCCCAGGAAGCCCGCCACCAGCAGCACCAGGCTGCCCCAGACGGTGAGCTTGGTGGCGACCGCCCAGCGGCGCGGGCGGCGCCACTCCCGGGCCGCCTCGAACAGTGCCGGGAAGCCGAGACCGCCGATGACGGTGCCGATCGCCAGCGGCAGGATGACCCAGCCGTCGGTGGAGAAGCCGATCAGGCTCTCGGTGTAGAGGGCGAACCCGCCGTTGTTGAAGGCCTGGACGGCGTGGAAGACGCTGATCCAGAGGGCCCGGGCGAAGGGGTAGTCGTAGCTGAGCCACAGCCGGGCCGTCAGGACGGCCGTGATGATCGACTCGCAGACCAGCGCGAGGCCCGCGATGCGCAGCAGCAGCCGGCGTACGTCGCCGATGCCGAACTCGGCGGTCTCGGCCTGCACCAGCAGCCGGCTGCGTAGCCCCAGCCGGCGGGCCACCACCAGGATCACCAGGGTGGCCCCGGTGACGATGCCGAGGCCGCCGACCTGCGTGAGCACGGTGATCATCAGCAGCCCGAACTCGTTCCAGTAGTTCGGGGTGTCCACCACCGACATGCCGGTGACCGAGACGGCGGACGTCGCGGTGAACAGGGCGGTCAGGAAGGGCGTGTACTGGTGCTGGCTGGTCGTCCAGGGCAGCATGAGCAGCCCGGTGCCGAGCAGGATCGTCACCAGGAAGCCGAACGGCACCAGCCGCACGGGGTGACGAAGAAGCCGGCGCATCAGACAATCTTCCTTTTCCGCCGCGAGTCGGGTGTGGAAACCGGCATCCCGAGGATTCACCCCCGCGTCAGGCGCCGACCAACTCGCCGTCAAACCGGCCCGGTCTGCTGAGGCCGATTCCTCGACGACGACAGGAGACGGCGTTGCGACGTACCCTTTCCGCCCTCGGCGTGGCCGGGGCCCTGCTCGCGGCCGCCGTGGCCGTGCCGACCGTGGCCGCGTCGGCCGCCCCGACACCCGCCGCCGAGCGGGCCCGGGCCGCCGACCGTCCCCTCGTGATCGGCCACCGCGGCGCCAGCGGCTACCGACCGGAGCACACCCTGGAGGCCTACCGGCTGGCGATCCGGCAGGGCGCGGACTACATCGAGCCGGACCTGGTCGCCACCCGCGACGGCGCGCTGGTCGCCCGGCACGAGAACGAGATCAGCGGTACGACCGACGTGGCCGCCCGCCCCGAGTTCGCCGGCCGGCGGGCCACGAAGACCATCGACGGCGTCGTGGTCACCGGCTGGTTCACCGAGGACTTCACCCTCGCCGAGCTGAAGACGCTGCGGGCCAAGGAGCGGCTGCCGAAGGTGCGGGTCGCCAACACCGCGTTCGACGGCCGCTTCGAGGTGCCCACGCTCCAGGAGGTCATCGACCTGGCCCGCGCCGAGGGGCGGGCGCGGGGGCGCACCATCGGCGTCTACCCGGAGACCAAGCACCCGACCTACTTCGCCTCCATCGGGCTGCCGCTGGAGGAGCCGCTGGTCGAGGTGCTGCGGCGCAACAGGCTGACCCACCGGAACTCGCCAGTCATCGTCCAGTCGTTCGAGACGGCGAACCTGCGCAGGCTCGACGGGATGATCGACGTCCGGCTCGCCCAGCTCCTCGACGCCACCGGCCGGCCGTACGACTTCACCGTCGCCGGCGACGCCCGCACCTACCGGGACCTGGCCACACCGGCCGGCCTGAAGTGGATCGCCTCGTACGCCGACGGTGTCGGCGCGAACAAGAACCTGATCGTCCCGCGGGACGCCGCCGGCCGGCTGCTCGCCCCGACCACCCTGGTCCGGGACGCGCACCGGGAGCGGCTGGTCGTGCACGCGTGGACGTTCCGCGCCGAGAACCAGTTCCTGCCGGCCGACCTCCGGATCGGCACCGACCCGAACGCCCGGGGCGACATCCAGGCCGAGTACGAGCTGTTCCTCGGCCTCGGCCTGGACGGCGTCTTCACCGACCACCCCGACACCGCCGTCGCCGCCCGGGAGGGCCTCGCCGGGCGCTGACCCCTGTCCGCCGCTCCCCGGCCCGTCACCCTGTCCCGGGTGGCGGGCCGGCTGCCGTCGCCGGGCCTGCCCCGCGCGCGGTTGCCATCGCCGGGCCTGCCCCTTGTGGCCGGCTGGAGTCGCGGGGCCTGCCCCTGCCGCTCGTCACCTGCGCGCCCGAGATCTTGGCGGGAAGCGGCCCCTCCAGGGGCCATTTCTCGCCAAGATCTTGCGGGAGCTACCGAAGACGAGCACCCGGTCGTCGTCGAGCATCGCGTCGGCGAGCGTTCCGCAGCGGCGGCGCTCCCCGGACCGGCGGGTCGACGGGGGACGTGCCGCCCTAGCGCTTCCCCCGCACGGCGCGGGGCGCCCCCCGTGAGGAGTCGGCGCACGCGTGGGGCGGCCCGTGAGGAGTCGGCGCGCGGCGCGGGGCGGCCCCGTGAGGAGCCGCCCCGCATCACCCAAGTCGTGTCGCGCGGCGCCTTCGCCGAGCCGATTTCCCGGCGCGGTGGCGGCAGGGCCGTGACGTCCCGGCCGCCGTGGCGCCGGGGTTCAGCCGGTGGTGTTCCGTCTGCGGTGTGCGACCAGGAAGAACGTTCCCAGGGCGACCGCGACCAGCCCGAGCGCGGTGATCGGAAGCAGGCTGCCGGGGCCCGAGGCGCCGGTGACGGGCAGCTCGCTCTTGGTCGGCGTGACCGTCGGCGTGCCGGTCGGCGTGCCGGTCGGGCTGACCGTCGGGCTGGCGGTCGGGCTGCCGGTCGGGCTGCCGGTCGGGCTGGGGCTCGCCGCGCAGGTGTGCGTGAGGACGAACTGGAGCTCCGGGTCCGGCTCGCCGGTGACCACCGCGGTGGCGCTGATCAGCGTCCAACCCTCGGGCAGGATCACCCAGGCATTGCTGGTGCCCTGACGCACGATCGCGCTGTCCTCGGCGTCGGGGATGGTGACCGACGTGGTGCCGTCGTTCGGGATGCTGAAGGTGGCCGTCACGGAGACGAAGTCCCGGTCGTTGTCGGGCAGGTTGAACACCCACACGTCCTGGCCCTCGTACGGCCCCCCGCCCAGGTTCGGGTCACAGTTCTGGGGGGCCTCCTCGGCCGTGGTGGGGACGTTGCCCGGGTTGATGCTGATCGTCGTGGTGCCCGGCTGCGGTTGCGACTGCGCGGCTCCGGCGGTCCCGGCGGCTCCGAGCAGCATCGCACCGGCCGCCACACTTACGGCGACCAGCCGGACGAGTCCAACTCTCACGATGTTCCCCCTGCGAATTGCGTACGTTGATGTGTCTCTCGGCAGAGGGTAAGTCGCTGCTAATCCGATTATGTCCCTTTTGGTGGATTTCAGGTCGCTCGTCCCTGTCGGTGTCCGCGCCCGACACACGCGGCGAGCCGAGGGTGGTGGGCGGCGCCACCGGTGCCCCGCCCCCGCCGTGCCGCCCGCCGGCCGCTGGTACGGGTGACCACCCCACCCCCGTTACTTGTGTGTTTCGGCCACATAGCCCGTGGGTGACGTCACTCCTAGCGTGAGCCGTCAAACGAGTTCCCTACCTCCGAGTCCTCACGTGGAGTCGCAATGACGGTCCGGACGACGCGGCGGGTGTTCCTCTCCGCCGCCACGATGATGGCCGCGGCGCTCGCCGCCACGGCCTGTGGCAGCCCGCAGGAAACCGCCTCCGGTGGCGGCGACAGCACCGCCCCGGTCAAGGTTGGCCTGGTGTACTCCCAGTCGGGAGCCCTCGCCAGCTACGGCAAGCAGTACATCGAGGGGTTCAAGGCCGGCCTCGACTTCGCCACCAAGGGCACCAACAAGGTCGGCGACCGGACGATCGAGATCACCGAGGTCGACGACGCCGGTGACCCGGCGAAGGCCGTCTCCGCGGCCAAGGACCTGATCGGCAAGGGCAACAAGATCATCGCTGGCTCGACGGCCTCCGGCGTGGCCCTCCAGGTCGCCCCGATCGCCGCGCAGAACAAGGTCCTCTTCGTCTCCGGCCCGGCCGCCACCGACGCGGTCACCGGCGCGAACAAGTACACGTTCCGCTCCGGGCGGCAGTCGTACCAGGACGTGGTGACCGCCAAGTCGTTCATCGGGGACCCGGCCGGCAAGAAGGTCGTGGTCTTCGCCCAGGACGGCGCCTTCGGCGACGCCAACGAGGCCGCCGTGAAGGCCGTCATCGGCGGCGCAGGCGCGGCCGTCAGCAGCGTCCGGGCCCCGGCCAGCGCCACCGAGTTCACCCCGTTCGCCAGCCAGATCAAGTCCGCCAAGCCGGACCTGCTCTTCGTCGCCTGGGCCGGCACCACCGCCCCGGCGATGTGGCAGACCCTCGACCAGCAGGGCGTGCTCTCCTCCACGACGGTCGTGACCGGCCTGGACATCCGGGCCTCGTGGCCGACCTTCGGCGCCGCCGGCGCCAAGATCTCCTTCCTGTCGCACTACTTCGACGGGGCCTCCGACAACGAGGCCGCGAAGGCGCTGAAGGCCAAGGTGGGCACCGTGGACCTGTTCCACCCGGACGGCTTCGCCGCCGCGCAGATGGTCGTCCGCGCCGCCTCCGAGGGTGGCGACGACGTCGAGAAGATGGTCACCGCGCTGGAGGGCTGGAGCTTCGACGGCGTGAAGGGCAAGATGACCATCCGCCCCGAGGACCACGCCCTGCTCCAGCCGATGTTCCAGGCGAAGCTGACCGGCAGCGGCACCACGTTCACCGCCACCGCCCAGAAGGCGCTGACCGGGGACGAGACCGCGCCGCCGGCCGTGGCGATGAAGGGCTGACAACAGATGCTCGCCACCCGCGGTCTGACCTGGCGGATCGGTGAGGTCGCCATCGTCGACAGCGTCTACCTCGACCTGGCGCCCGGGGAGTTCCTCGGCGTCATCGGGCCCAACGGCGCCGGCAAGACCTCGCTGTTCAACCTGATCACCGGCGTGCGCCGGGCCACGGAAGGACGGATCACCCTCGACGGGCAGGACATCGGCGACCTGCCGCCGCACAAGCGGGCCCGTCTCGGCCTCGGCCGTACCTTCCAGGCATCCTCGGTCTTCGGTTCGCTCAGCGTGCGGGAGAACGTGCGGCTCGCCGTGCAGGCGCACCGCGGGGGCTCGATGAAGCTGTGGCGGCGGGCGGCGGCCGACCGGGAGGTCGCCGCCGCCGCCGACGCGGCGCTCGACCGGGTCGGCCTCGCCCACCGGGGTACGGCGCTGGCCGGCACCCTCGCCCACGGCGAGAAGCGGAAGCTGGAGATCGCCCTGCTGCTCGCCGGGGAGCCCCGGGTCATGCTGCTCGACGAGCCGATGGCCGGGGTCAGCGCCGAGGACGTGCCCGAACTGGTCGCCGTGATCCGCTCGCTCACCGGCGACAGCGGCCGGTCGGTGCTCATGGTCGAGCACCACATGGACGTCATCCTGGAGCTGGCCGACCGGATCGCCGTCATGCACCACGGCGCGCTGCTGGCCTGCGACACCCCGGAGACGGTGATGGCCAACCCCACCGTGCAAGAGGCCTACCTGGGGGAGTCGCTCTAGCCCGTGTTTCGTAAGGGCCGTGTTGGGCGGTGAGGTGGGCCCGGCGTGGCGGTGATCGCTAAAGGTTGAGGTCTCCGGTAGATCGGTTAGC
>NZ_JBSGDY010000045.1:36148-41546 GCF_053602615.1 Micromonospora sp. NPDC004336 | reverse complement strand
GCCCGCGGCGGAGACCGACGGGCCGATCGGGGCGGTGCAGATCGCCGCCGCGCTGCGGGCGCTGGGCGGCCGGGCCCGACTGGTCACCGACGCCCCGTGCGCGCCGGTGGTCACCGCCGCGCTGACCGCCGCCGCCCCGAAGGTGCCGCTGGAGGTGGCGCCGCTGCAGGGGTACGACGCGTGGGCGGACGCCGCCGCCCGACGGTACGCCGGACTGTCGCACCTGATCGCCTGCGAACGGGTCGGTCCCGGCGTCGACGGCCGGGCCCGCAACATGCGCGGGGAGGACATCGGCGCGCACACCGCCCCGCTCGACCGGCTCTACGCCACCGGGCCGGCCTTCCGGGTGGGCATCGGCGACGGCGGCAACGAGCTGGGCATGGGCCGGCTGCCCGCGGACGTCGTCGGGCGGGTCGTCGACCGGGGCGAGCGGATCCGGTGCGTCGTCGGCTGCGACGCGCTGCTCGTCGGCGGCACCTCGAACTGGGCCGCCGCCGCGCTGGTGGGCGCGCTGGCGGTGCTGCGCCCCGACGTGCCGGCCCTGCGCGACCTGCTCCACCCCGAGTGGTCGTACGACGTGCTGACCGCGATCGTGCTGCACGCCGGCGCGGTGGACGGCATCCGCCGACGCGCCGAGCTCAGCGTGGACGGCCTCGACTGGCCCGCGTACGCCGCACCGCTGGACCGGATCGCGGAGCTGGTCGCCGCGGCGCAGTGAGCGGGCGCGGGCCCGCCGGTCCACGGTGGCGCGCGTCCGCCCGCTCGCCGCGCGCCGCCGGTACGATCCGGCGGTGCGGATCGGGGAGGTGGCGCTGCCCACCGGCGCCACGGGCACGGACGAGGGACAGCTCGCGGCCGGCGTCCGGGCCTGGGTGGCCTCGGCGCCGCTGCGCGCCCTGGTCCGGCACTTCGGCGGCGACTGGCCGGCCGGCGACCTGCCGGCGGTGCTGGCCGCCCTCGACGACTTCTCCGCCCGACACTGGGACTTCCGGGGCGGCCGGGAACGCCCGGACGCCCGGGAGCCCGCCCTCGACCCGGCCACCGTCGACCTGGTGCGCGACGCCGCCGCCGCGCTGGGCCTGATCCACCCGGTGCCGCCGGCCCGCGCCGAGTACGCGCACCTGGTGGTGCTGGGCGGCCTCTCGAACGCCTGCCAGCGCCGGGTCGCCTACGCGGCGCACCTGCTGCGCGCCGGCATCCGGGTCGCCGGCGAGGTGGCCGTGCTCGGCAGCTTCCGCCCGCTGTCGCCCGTGGAGTGCGCGGGGCTGGCGGCGGCCGGCGTCCCGCCCTGCGACACCGAGGTGGAGGCGCTGGACGCGGCGGTGCGGCGCGAGTTCCGGGCGCCCGCCCCCGCCGAGGAGGACGGTCACGACGCCGGCCACCCGCACCACTCCTGGTCGTCGCGGACCTACCGGCCGGCGGGCGGCCCGCCGGTGCGGGTGCTGGCCGCCCCGTCCAGCGAACCCGACCGGCGCCGCGCGCACACCGCCGACACCCAGCGGTTCTGGGCCGAGCACGTCCGGCTCTCCCCCGGCGATCCGGTGCTGCTGGTGACCGCCCCGATCTACGTGCCGTTCCAGCACTGCGACGCGCTGCGCACCCTCGCCGTGCCGTACGGCTGCGCGATCGAGACCGTCGGCGTCGACCCGGCCCTGCCCGACCTGGCCGGCCTGCCCGAGCCCACCCTCAGCCCAGGCCGCTACCTCCAGGAGATCCGCTCCGCGATCCGGTCGATGCGCGCCCTGACCCGGGTGGCCCGGCCCCGGCGCTAGGCCGACGTCACCCGGCCGTGTCCCGGACGGCCTGGGCGAAGACCTCGGAGCGGTGCTCGAAGTTGCGGAACCGCCCGTAGCTGGGCGCGGCCGGGGAGAGCAGCACCACGCCGCCGGCCGGGGTCAACTCGCGGGCCCGCCCGACGGCGGCGACCAGGTCGTCGACCACCTCGGCGCGCACCTTGGGCAGCCCGGCGAGCGCCTCGACGATCCGGGCGCCGCTGTCGGGGATGCCCAGCACGGTGATCTCGCGCTCCGCGAGGTGCTCGCGCAGCGGCGCGTAGTCCAGGCCCCGGTCGGTGCCGCCGACGATCACCGTCAGCGGCCGCCCCTCGTACGCGTCGATGGCGTGGATGGCCGCGTACGGGCTGGTGGCGAGGGTGTCGTCGACGAAGGTCAGGCCGGACGGGTCGGCGATCTCGGTGAGCCGGTGCGCCAGCCCCTGGAACCCGGCGACCGCCACGGCCAGGGTGTCCCTGCGGGCCACCACGTCGACGCCGAGCGCGTCGAGCACGGCGAGGGCGACGCAGAGGTTGCCCTCGTTGTGCCGGCCCACCAGCGGCAGGACCGCGCGCGGGAAGAGCGGCCGGTCGCCGAGGTGGAACCAGGGCGTGCCGTCCGGGCCGCCGGCCACGTGGGCGGTGTCCGGCAGGCCGGCGCGTACGGCCGCGCGGTCGCCCAGTTCGAGGGCGAGCCGCGGGTCGGCGCCGTTGACCACGACGGTGCGCGGGCCGTGCGCCAGCAGGTTGAGCTTGTCGCGGTAGTACTCCCGCTCCCCGCCGTGCGCGTCGAGATGCTCGGGGAACAGCGCGGTGACCACGGCGACGCGCGGCGAGTCGGTCAGGTCGCTGCACTGGTAGCTGGAGAGTTCCAGCACGTACAGCTCCGCCTCCGGCAGGTCCAGCGTCGGCACGCCGATGTTGCCGCCGAAGACGTTCGGCCGGTCCACGGCGGCGAGCAGGTGGCTGATCAGGCTGGAGGTGGTGCTCTTGCCCTTGCTGCCGGTGACGCCGATGGTGCGCTCGGCGTGGTCGGCCATCCACAGGGCCGTGCCCTGGGTGACGGTCACGCCGCGCCGGCGCAGCTCCACCAGCCACGGGTGGGTCTGCGGCACGCCGGGCGAGCGGACCACCACGTCGGCGGCGGCCAGCCGGGCGAAGCCCTCCTCGCCGGTGACCAGCGGCGCGGCCTCCGCCAGCGGCCCCTGCCAGGGCAGGCTGAGGAAGTTGGCGCTGTCGTCGACGGCGACCAGGTCGGCCGGGCCGTGCGCGGCGATCGCGGTCACCGCGGCCCGGCCCTCCCGGCCGGCCCCCCAGACGGCGACGGCACGTCCGCGCAGGTCAGACAGGCGCACTGGTTCTCCTCGGGGATGTCGGCGGCGGGGCACAGGCACGTCCGGCACAGCCGGACACGCCGGACGAACCAGGGCCTAGTATGGCGTGTGCCCAATGAGCAGCTGCGGCGGATGGACGCCTTCACCTTCCCGTCCTACTCGATCGACCTCTCCACCGGGGAGGTGCTCTTCGACTACGCCCTGACCGGCCCCGACGGCGAGCAGCGGTTCACCGAGGTGGTCACCCTCCCGCTGCCCGACGCGCCGCCGTCGGACGAGACCGTGGCGACCCTCGGCCGGGTGCTGGAGCTGCTGCACGTCGTCGCCGGCGTCAGCTACTACAAGGCCGCCGCGCCGCCGCGCCTGGTGCTGCCGACGCCGCTGGGCGCGGCCGCCGTCGAGCTGGTCACCGCCGTCTACACCAAGGGCCTGGCGGAGTACGCGTACCGCAACCAGCTGCCGCACGTGCTCCGGCTGCGCCCGGAGGTGCCGGCCGGCGAGGTGTCGCCGCCCCGGGCGTACGACGACTCGGACCGACGGCCGCTCTCGGCCGTCGGCGGCGGCAAGGACTCCATCGTCAGCCTGGAGGCGCTGCGCCGGGCCGGCCTCGACCCGGTGCCCTTCTCGGTCAACCCCAACCACGTGATCGTCGCGGTGAACGAGGCGTCCGGGCTCGCCCCGCTCGCCGCCCGGCGGCGGATCGACCCGGTGCTGTTCGAGCTGAACGCCGCCGGGGCGCTCAACGGCCACATCCCGGTCACCGCGATCAACTCGCTGATCGCGGTCGCCACGGCGGTGCTGCACGGGCTGGGCCCGGTGGTGATGTCCAACGAGCGGTCGGCGTCGGACCCGAACCTGGTCTGGGACGGCCACGAGATCAACCACCAGTGGTCCAAGGGCGTGGAGGCGGAAGGGCTGCTGCGGGCAGCGCTGGCCGAGCACGCCGGGCTCACCGAGCCGTACTTCTCCCTGCTGCGTTCGCTGTCGGAGCTGCACATCGCCCGGCTGTTCGCCGAGATCGACCGCTACGACGACGTGGTGACGAGCTGCAACGCCGCGTTCAAGCTGCGCGACGCCAGCGAGCGCTGGTGCCGCGACTGCCCGAAGTGCCGCTTCGTCTTCCTGGCCATGGCGCCGTTCATGTCCCGCGAACGGGTCACCCACATCTTCGGCGGCGACCTGCTCGCCGACTCCTCGCAGATCCCCGGCTACCGGGAGCTGCTCGGCGTGGACGGGCACAAGCCGTTCGAGTGCGTCGGCGAGGTGGAGGAGTCCGTGGTGGCCCTGAGCCTCCTGGCCGAGCAGGAGCAGTGGCGCGACGCACCGGTCGTCCGCGCCCTGGTCGACGCCGTACCGGCGACGGCCTGGTCGGCGGCGGCCACCTCGGACGTCTTCACCCCTGGCGGCCCCAACCACGTCCCCCCCACCTACGCCAAGGCCCTGCCCACCCTCACCTGAGCGACACCCCCGCCCGCGCCCGTCCCGCTCCCGCTCCGGCCCGTGGCCCCGGCCCGTGGCCCCGACCCGTTGATCATGACGTTAGCGGTGCGGTTCGGGCGATTCGTCCCCGCTAACGTCATGATCAACGGGCCGGGCCGGGCCGGGCGGGGTGGGGCGGGCGGGCCGTGCGGGGTCGGGTGGGTGGAGCCGGGGCCCTGTGGGTCAGGGGGTGCGGACGGCGTCTAGGGCGAGCAGGGCGACGTGGAGGGAGAGGCAGGCCTCCACCGAGTCGAGGTCGACGTCGAGGACGCGGCCGATCCGGGCCAGCCGCTCGTAGAACGCCGGCCGGGACAGGTGCGCGGCGGCGGCCGCCGCGGACTTGTTCCGGCCGGCGTCCAGGTATGCCCGCAGGGTGCCGAGCAGCTGCTCGCGGGGGTGTCGCGCGTCGTACGTCAGCAGGGCGCCGAGCTCCCGCTCGACGAAGGTCTGCAACCGTGGCTCGTCGCGGAGCAGGTGCAGCAGGCCGGCCAGCCCGACGTGCGGCAGCCGGAAGATCGGCAGGTCGCGCCGGTCCCGCCGGGCGGCCTCGGCGACCTGCCGGGCCTCGATCAGCGACCGTCGCGCCTCCCGGAGGCTGCCCACCCCGGAGCCGGCCGCGATGAGCAGGGCACCCGCCGACCGCGGCCGGCCGGTGCCGTCGCACCCGGCGTCCGCCCGGGACGGCCCGTCCAGGCGGCCCGTACCGTCGGAACGGCCCGGAGCGTCCCGGCGGCCCGAAGCGTCGGAACGGCCCAGAGCGTCCCGGCGGCCCGAAGCGTCGGAACGGCCCAGAGCGTCCCGGCGGCCCGAAGCG
>NZ_JBSGDY010000045.1:0-36048 GCF_053602615.1 Micromonospora sp. NPDC004336 | reverse complement strand
GCCCAGAGCGTCCCGGCGGCCCGAAGCGTCGGAACGGCCCAGAGCGTCCCGGCGGCCCGAAGCGTCGGAACGGCCCAGAGCGTCCCGGCGGCCCGGAGCGCCGGGGCGGCCCGGAGCGTCGGGGCGGGCCCGGCGCAGCGCGGCGGCGAACGCGGCCAGCGCCCGCTCCTCGGCCGCCGGTTCCGGCAGGGCGAGCAGCACGCCGACGGCGTGCTCGTCGACGGCGCTGGTCAGCCCGGCCAGCTTCGCCTCGTGCAGCGCCTGACCGACCGCCTCGGCGAGGTCCCGCAGCCGCGCCGGCCCCGCCTCCGGGTCGCCCGCGCCCAGCTCGCCCGCCGGGACGGCCTCGGCCGCCGGCCCGCTCTCCCCCGGATCGTCGGCCCGGTGCCGGACCATCACCCCGACGAGGTGCCGCCGTTCCAGCACCACCCCCAGCGCCCGGGCCCGCAGGGCCACCTCGTCCACCGGCCGGGAGTGGTCGAGCAGGGCGGTCAGCAGCGTACGGTGGATCTGCCGCTCCAGGCCCTCCGCGTCGCGGCGGATCAGCCGGCCCAGGGCCAGCGTCGAGGCGGCCCGTTCCACCAGGATCGTCAGCCGGGTGGGCGGCCCGACCGGCGGCGCGCCGGTGACGGTCGTCCCGTCGTCGGCCGGCGGGTCGAGCACGCGCCGGCCGGCGGCCAGGTCGCCCCCGCCCGGCCAGCGAAGCAGCAGCCGCCCCCAGTCGTGGCCGCGGGCGCCCACGGTGGTGACCAGCCAGCCGCTGTCCACGTCGTACGCCGTCCGACCCGCCGGCCGGATCCGGCGGGAGTGCTGCTCCCAGCCGTCCAGCAGCAGCTCGGCGCTCTCCCCCGCCGGGTCGTACGCGAGCACCTGCCGGGCCAGGTTCTCCAGCACCACGGGGCAGCCGGACAGCTCGGCGGCCTGCCGGACCACCTCGCCGGGGCCGGCGCCCTCCACCGACAGTTCGGTGAAGCGCTGGTGGATCTCCTCGGTCGCCCGCAGCTCGGTGAGCTGGGCGTCGACGATCAGCGCGTGCACCGCCTCGGTGACGCGGACGAACGGGGTGGCCCGCCGCAGCTCGACCAGCGGCAGCCCGCGACGCTCGGCGACGGCAGCCATCACCCGGGGGACCCCGCTGACGTACCGGCGCCCCAGCTCGACGACCAGCCCCGCGACCCCGACGTCGGCCAGGTCGCCGATGAAGGCGCGCAGCCCGGCGTCGTCGGCGGGCAGCCCGATGCCGGTGGTGAGCACCAGCTCACCGCCCCTGAGCAGGGTGGCGATGTCGGGCACCTCCGCCACGTGCAGCCAGCGCACCGGACGGTCGAGCCCGACGTCCCCGGCGACCAGGCGCGGGGCGCCGTGGCGGACGGGATCCAGCGCGAGGACCTCACGGACGGTGGGGAACACGGGCGACACGCTACCGTCCGTGACGTCGATTCCGCACGGGCAGCCGCCCCGTCCCGGGTTCGTGCCGCCAGGTGTGTACAAGCCGGTGCGACGACCGCTGCCGAGACCCGGCCGGAAGATGGGCGTTATCGCGGGAGCCGAACAGCCCACCTGGGCCCCGCGGGGGTCAGCCGGTCGGCCGTGTCAGCCACGGGTCACGATGTCGGGTGCTCGACCTGTGCGCGCACCTGCGTGAACAGCCTGCTCGGATTGTCGGTTGGCTTGAAGCCTCCGAAGTGGATCATGCCAATGACGTACGGGGAGGCCCACCCGCAGACTTCGACGCGGATGCCGGCGTTCTTGCTGGTGCCGCAGCGTGCTGTCCCGCCCAGCGGTCCCGGCGCGACCGGTCTTACGTCGACGACCGCCGTCAGCGCGCCGAACACGGCGTCGAGCGTCGTTTCCGGTGCGACAACAGTGCCGGAGACCCCGCTGACAAGCACGAACCGGCTGTCGTCAGGTCGATGAATCCCGAGCTCCGCTGAATACTTCTCCTTCCCTGCTACGTAGGCGGTACCCACGGCGCTGGTCGGTTCACCCTGGAGAAGTCTTTTGAAGCCGCCGATGTTCTGCTTGGTCATGTTGTGCAGTTGTCGGTCGATCGATTCGTTCCAGCCGTCGAGCAGCGTCTCGGGCGCGTCGAGTCGCATCGGAACGGTACTGGGGCTGCTGCTGGGCGAGTGGCCGGCGACAGGCCGTGACTCCCCGGTGTCCGTCGGCCGTGTGCAGCCAGCCGCAAGCAGGGCCGCCAGGACCATAGCGTTGGCCTTCGCGGCGCGAAGGGCGCCACTCTTGGGCGTTGTCGTCATGCTCCACGCTTCCTCTTGAGGCCGGCGGCGCACGATATCGCGACGGGCCCGCGTCGCAGCAGGCTGGCCACCGCTGCGATGCCGCCCGAGTGTGTCGGGTAAGCGAATGTCTACTTCAGGCAGATCTTGGATTCTCGACCGCTCGATCAGTCGGACGTCCCCGCGCGGAGCTGCCGGAAGAACTCCCGGATGTCGCCGACCAGCAGGTCGGGGGCCTCCATCGCGGCGAAGTGCCCGCCCCGGTCGAACTCGGTCCACCGCACGATGTTGTTCGTCTGCTCGGCGATGTGCCGCAGCGGAATGAAGTTGTCCCGAGGGAAGACGGCCAGCGCGGTGGGCGCGGCCGACGGCTCGGGCGGCGACCGGAAGTAGTCCGAGTGCGCCCGCTCGTAGTAGAGGCGGGCGGACGAGCCGGCCGTCCCGGTGAGCCAGTAGAGCATGACGTTGGTCAGCAGGTGGTCGCGGTCGATCGCGTCCTCGGGGCGGTTCGCCGAGTCCGTCCACTCCTCGAACTTCTCCGCGATCCAGGCCAGCTGCCCGACCGGCGAGTCGGTCAGGCCGTAGGCGAGCGTCTGCGGCCGCGTGGACTGGATGGCCGCGTAGCCGCCGCTGTCGCGGTCCCATTCCTGCGTGCGCCGCCACGAGGCCAGCGTCCGTTCCCGCTCCGCCGGGCTCAACCGGGCGAGCAGCTCGGCGTCGGGCTCCTCCGTCGCGGCCGAGCGCGGCAGCAGGTTCAGGTGTACGCCGATGACCTCGTCGGTGCGGGTGCGGCCGAGTTCGCGGGAGATGAGCGAGCCCCAGTCACCGCCCTGCACGCCGTACCGCTGGTAGCCGAGACGTCGCATCGGCTCGGCGAAGGCCGCGCTGACCCGCCGGAACTCCCAGCCGGTCTCCCGCGTCGGCCCGGAGAAGCCGAACCCCGGGATGCTCGGCATGACCAGGTGGAAGGCGTCGGACGGGTCGCCGCCATGCGCCCGCGGGTCGGTCAGCGGCCCGGCGATCCTCGTGAACTCGACGATCGAGCCGGGCCAGCCGTGCGTGACGAGCAGCGGGGTCGCGTCCGGCTCCGGGGACCGGACGTGCGCGAAGTGGACGTCCGCCCCGTCGATCGTGGTGACGAACTGCGGCCACTCGTTGAGCTGCGCCTCGGCGGCCCGCCAGTCGTACCCGTGCCGCCAGTGGCGCGCCAGCTCCATGAGGTGGTCCCGAGGGACGCCGTACTCCCAGCCCACCCCCGGCAGCTCGTCGGGCCACCTGGTGCGGTCGAGCCGCTCGTGCAGGTCGTCGAGGACGTGCTGCGGGATGTCGACCCGGAAGGGACGGAGGCTCGCGTCGGCGGAGGCCGTCATGATCACAGCCTACGACCCCGCCGACTCCCGCCCGGGGCGCCGCTCAGTCGACACCGAACTCCATGGCGGCGCGGTCGAGTGCCTCGTCCTCGGCCGACGGGATGCCGCGGGAGGCGATGGCCTCCGCGCCGCCCTGCGGCATCGCGCCGATCAGCCCGGTGGAGGCTGCCTGCGCGGCGCCGACCATCCGCTGGGGGGCCGCGCCGCCGACCATGCCGAGGGTGGCGTACTGCTCCAGCTTCGCCCGCGAGTCGGCGATGTCCAGGTTGCGCATGGTGAGCTGGCCGATCCGGTCCGACGGGCCGAACGCCGAGTCCTCGGTACGCTCCATCGACAGCTTGTCCGGGTGGTAGCTGAACGCCGGGCCGGTGGTGTCCAGGATCGAGTAGTCCTCGCCCCGGCGCAGTCGCAGCGTCACCTCGCCGGTGACCGCCGTGCCGACCCAGCGCTGCAACGACTCGCGCAGCATCAGCGCCTGCGGGTCCAGCCAGCGCCCCTCGTACATCAGCCGACCGAGGCGGCGGCCCTCGTTGTGGTAGTTCGCCAGGGTGTCCTCGTTGTGGATGGCGTTGACCAGCCGCTCGTACGCGGCGTGCAGCAGCGCCATGCCGGGCGCCTCGTAGATGCCCCGGCTCTTGGCCTCGATGATGCGGTTCTCGATCTGGTCCGACATGCCCAGGCCGTGCCGGCCGCCGATGGCGTTGGCCTCCAGCACCAGGTCGACGGGGCTGCCGAACTCCTTGCCGTTGATCGTCACCGGGCGGCCCTGGTCGAAGCCGATCGTGACGTCCTCGGTCGGGATCTCCACCGAGGGGTCCCAGAACTTGACGCCCATGATCGGCTCGACCGTCTCGATGCCGGTGTCGAGGTGTTCGAGGGTCTTCGCCTCGTGGGTGGCACCCCAGATGTTGGCGTCGGTGGAGTATGCCTTCTCGGTGCTGTCCCGGTACGGCAGGCCGCGTTCGAGCAGCCACTCCGACATCTCCTTGCGCCCACCCAGCTCGGTGACGAAGTCGGTGTCGAGCCACGGCTTGTAGATGCGCAGCTGCGGGTTTGCCAGCAGGCCGTAGCGGTAGAACCGCTCGATGTCGTTGCCCTTGAAGGTCGACCCGTCGCCCCAGATCTGGACGTCGTCGGAGATCATCGCCCGCACCAGCAGGGTCCCGGTCACGGCCCGGCCCAGCGGCGTGGTGTTGAAGTACGCCCGCCCGCCCGAGCGGATGTGGAACGCCCCGCAGGTCAACGCCGCCAGGCCCTCCTCGACCAGGGCGGCGCGGCAGTCGACCAGCCGGGCGACCTCGGCGCCGTAGCTGAGCGCGCGACCGGGCACCGAGTCGATGTCGGGCTCGTCGTACTGGCCGATGTCGGCGGTGTAGGCGCAGGGAACGGCACCCTTGTCGCGCATCCACGCGACCGCGACCGAGGTGTCGAGGCCGCCGGAGAAGGCGATGCCGACACGTTCACCGATGGGCAGGGAGGTGAGAACCTTGGACACAGGAAAGATTATGCACCAGGCCGCATGGCCATGCAAACGCCACGCCGGCAGGCGCGGACGACCAGACGGCAGACGTACGCCGAGCCGGCCTCGGCCGGGTCCGCGAACGAGGCTTGCTGGGGTGATTCCTCCCCGAATAGCCTCTGAGCGATGGAAGCCGGGGTCGGGTTCGGGTACAAGATCGAGTGGCTCGCGGTGCGCCTCCGAAGCGCCGAGTCGGTGGCCGCGTCGTTGGGTCTCGGCCCGCTCTCACCTGCGACGTGGCAGGACGCGGTGGCGGCCGCCTACGCGGGCGCGTGGCTGCTGACCCCGCCTGTCGAGGGCTGGACGCTCGCCGCCTCCATCGAGGTGCAGGCCCCCGACGACAGTCGGTTCGGGCCATGGCTGGCGAGCCTGAGCGCGTCCCTCGGCGAGGTCCAGTACTTCGGGACGCACCGCGTGGCGGAATACCACGGCTGGGGTCGCGCGAGCGGCGGCATCGTGGACCGCGCATACGCCTACCTCGGCGAGCGTGGCGAGGTGCTGTTCCACGCAGGTGAGCCGACCCCTGAGGAACAAGCGCTCGGTGTCGGTCTCGTCCCCGACGACGACTGGTGGGACTCGTGGGACGAGGATGACGACGACCCGTGGCCGGACGAGGAGACCGTGCTCACGCTCGCCGGGCGTTGGAGTCTGGATCCGCGAACGTTGGACGGCGCCCAGCTGGCCGGGTCGCCCTGGATCGCCGAACCCACCGGGAGCCCGACCTAGACCGGATCGTCGCGGCCCAGCTCCCAGCAGGCCACGGCGGTGGCGGCGGCCACGTTCAGCGAGTCCACGCCCCGCCGCATCGGGATCACCACCCGCGCGTCGCTGGCGTCGATCGCCGCCCGGGTCAGGCCGGCGCCCTCGGCTCCCATGAGCAGCGCCGCCCGGGCCCGCTGCGCCGCGCCGAGCCGCTGGATCGGCATCGCGTCCGGCGCCGGGGTCATCGCCAGCACCGTGAAACCGGCCGCGCGGACGTCGCCGAGCGCGTCCGGCCAGGGCTCCAGCTTCGCGTACGGGATCGCGAAGACCTCGCCCATGCTGACCCGTACGCTGCGCCGGTAGAGCGGGTCGGCGCAGGTCGGCGAGAGCAGCACGGCGTCCACCCCGAGCGCGGCCACCGCCCGGAAGATGGCGCCCAGGTTGGTGTGGTTGTTGACGTCCTCCAGGACGACCACCCGGCGGGCGGCGGCGAGCACCTCCTCCGCGGCCGGCAGCGGCTTGCGCCGGAACGACGCCAGCACGCCCCGGTGCACGTGGAAGCCGGTGGCCCGCCGCAGCACGTCCTGGGTGGCCGCGTAGACGGGGGCGTCGCCCGTGTCCAGGTCGGCGAGCTGGTCGACCCGCTTGGCGTCCACCAGGTACGACCGCGCCGGGTAGCCGGCCCGCAGGGCCCGCCGCAGCACCAGCTCACCCTCGGCGATGAACAGGCCGTGCGGCGGCTCCCAGCGGGTGCGCAGCTCGACGTCGGTGAGCGCGCGGTAGTCGGCGATCCGGTCGTCGTCCGGGTCGGTGATCTCGTGGACGGGCACCCGCACGATTCTGCCGGACGCGCCGCGACGCCCCCGGACCCGGCCGGCGTCAGCCGGCCCGGTGGTATCGCAGCAGCACGGAGGTGCCGTCGAAGACCCGCGACTCCACCAGTTGCAGCTTCAGCCGCTCGGTGGCCGAGAAGACCGGCTTGCCGCCGCCCAGCACCACCGGGTGCACGAAGATCTGGTACTCGTCGATCAGGCCGAGCTCGGTCAGCGCGGCGGCGGCCTCGGCGCCACCGAGGAGCAGCAGGTCGCCGCCCGGCTGCTCCTTGAGCGCGGCGACCTCCCTGGCGAGGTCGCCGCCGCCGACCACCTGGGCGCCATGGTCGGCCTCGGCGAGGGTGCGCGAGATCACCACCTTGGGCGTGCGCCGCCAGAGCGGCACGAACGCGAGGTCGTGCGGGTGGTCGGAGATCGACTCCGCCTGCGGCCAGTAGGCGGCCATGAACTCCCAGACCCGGCGGCCGTAGACGAACGCGCCGGCCCGGCCGCACTGCTCCAGCGAGAAGGCGGACAGCTCCGGGCCCATCTGCGGCCAGTCGAACTCGCCGTTCGGCCCCTCGATGAATCCGTCCAGCGACTGGTGCATCCCGTAGATGATCTTCCGCATGGTCCTGCTCCCGTTGGCGTCGTACGCCCCTCGTGGGCGTTCTCGCCAGGGGGTCGGAGCGGCGGCGCCGGATCCGACAGCCCCGGGGAAATTTCTCCGGGAAATTTTTCCCCGGCCAGCCGGGCGACGGCACCGGCCGGCCCGGGGCGGTCGTCAGCCCCGACGATCGAGCCAGCGTCGCAGGTCGGACGGGCGCTGCTCGTCCGAGGGCCGCCGTTCCTCGGTCGGGCGGCGCTGCTCGACGCGAGGGCGCTCGACCGGGCGGCGCGGGTCACCGACGAGGTCGCGGCCGGGGGCCGCGAAGCTCTTCTCCGGCTCTCCGTCGACGGCGGTGGCGATGACCCGGGCGACCGCGTCGATCACCTTCGCCTGCACCGCGGCGCCCACCGAGTCGGTCGGGTCGTCCGGGTTGGCGGCGATGCCGGCCACCGCCACCTGCGGGGTGAAGCCGACGAAGGTCTCCGTCGCGTTCCGCTCCGAGCTGCCCGTCTTGCCGGCGACCGGGCGACCGTCGAGGATCCGGTTCACCGAGGTGGCCGTGCCGCCGTCGCACTGCCCGAACGCGGACTGCTGGCCCACCGGGCAGCGCGCCGCGTCGGTGGCGGCCCGCGCCACGTCGGCGTCGAGCACCCGGCGGCAGGACGGGTCTCCCACGGGCACCCGTTCGCCGTCGGGGGCGGTCACCGACACCACCGGCAGCGGCGTGCAGTAGTTCCCCTCGGCCGCCACCGTGGCGTAGGCGTTGGCCAGGTCGAGCGGGGTGGTGGCGGCCACGCCCAGGGTGAACGAGCCCCAGTTGGCGGCGTCGTTCTCGGCGAAGGCGGCGTCGGCGTCGGCCCGGAAGGTGATGCCGAGGCGCTGCGCCATCTCCACCACCTTCTCATGCCCGACCTGCTCGGCCAGCCAGACGAAGTAGGTGTTGACCGAGCGGCCGAAGCCGTCCCACATCATCCGGTAGCCGTCCATCCACTCCGGGTTGGCGTTGGCCGGGCACCACCGGCCCGCGCAGCTTCCCTCACCCTCGGCGGCGTACCGGGTGGGCAGCCGGCTCGGCGCGTCGAAGCCGGTCGCGAGGGGCTTGCCGGCCTCCAGCGCGGCGAGCATCGTGAACAGCTTGAACGTCGACCCGGCCTGGTAGCCGTCGACGCTGTCGCCGCCGGAGATCAGCGGGTTGACGGTGTTGGGGCGGTTGTCCTGCCCGGCCGGGTTGGCGTCGAGGCTGTAGTGCCGGTTGACCGCCATGGCGAGCACCCGGCCGGTGCCCGGCTCGACGGCGGCGATCGGCAGGGCGCGCTTGTCGTCGTAGGAGTAGACGCCGGTCGCCTGCTTCTGGGCGGTGGCCTGGACCTGCGGGTCCAGCGACGTCACCACGGTGTAGCCGCCCCGGCGCAGGGCCTGCTCGCGCTCCTCGACGGTCTCGCCGAACGCGGGCTGCGCGAGCCACCACTGCCGCAGGTAGTCGCAGAAGAAGCCCCAGTCGTCGTGGCCCCCGGCGACGGCGGTGCAGCCGTTGGGCTGGGCGGTGGGACGCAGCGTCAGCTTCTCGGCCCGGGCCCGCGCCGCCTCCTCGGCGCCGATCGCGCCGGTCTCCACCATCGCGTCCAGCACGTAGCCGCGCCGCTCCAGCGCCGCGTCCGCGTCGCCGTCGATCGGGCTGTACGCCTCCGGCGACTGCACCAGGCCGGCGAGCAGGGCCGCCTCGCCGAGGGTCAGCTCCGCCGGGGACTTGGCGAAGTAGCGCTGGCTGGCCGCCGCGATGCCGTACGCCCCGGAGCCGAAGTACGCGATGTTCAGGTAGCGGTTGAGGATCTCGTCCTTGCTCAGGCGCTGCTCCAGCGCCGTGGCGTACCGGATCTCCTGGATCTTGCGCCCGACGGTCTGCTCGGTGGCCGCGGCGCGCTGCTCGGCGGTGCGGCCGGGGTCGGTCTTGAGCACGTTGCGGACGTACTGCATGGTCAGCGTCGAGCCGCCCTGCTGCCCGCCGGAGGCGTTCGACACCACGGCCCGCAGCAGCCCGCGCAGGTCCGCGCCGCCGTGGTCGTAGAACCGCCGGTCCTCGGCCGCCACGATCGCCTGCCGCATCACCGGGGCGATCTCGTCCAGCGGCACGTCGGTGCGGTTGACGTCGTAGAACGTGGTGATCAGCGTCCTGCCGTCGTTGGCGTAGAGGTAGGAGCGCTGCGGCGTCGCCGGGGTGCGCAGCGCCTCGGGCAGCGCCGCGTACGACCCCGCCGCGGCCTTGGCGGCGAACCCGAACAGCAGGTTGCCCGGCAGCGCGGCGACCGCCAGCACCAGGCCGGCGAGCACGCCGGCGAGCAGCACGGTGAACAGCCGCGACAGCGGCGAGCGGGGTGGGGCCATGGTCCCCAGGATTGCCACGAAAGCCGCCAACCGACCACCTCTGCGGGCCACCTGTCAGCAAGTTCACCGCCGGCTGCCAGCGGCCTCCCACCCAGCCGCCCCACCGCCCCCCGCCGCCCCACCCGCACCGGGGCGCGGTCGCACCCGGCGGCGGGCGGCGGGAGCCGCTCAGCCGGCGGCCAGCGGGCCGTTCGGGCCCGGCCCGGTCGGGGCGGCGGCCGTGGCGAGGCTGGCGCTGGCGGCGTCGCGGGCGATGTCGCGGGGCATCAGGCGGCCGGAGCGGTAGCCGATGCCGATGCCGGCGATCAGCACGAAGATGGCCCCGAAGGTCTGCAACGAGCCGATCAGCGCGCCGCCGACGCCCAGCAGCGGGGCGGCGATCATCAGCATCGTGCCGTCGCCGATGCTGAACGTCCCGGACCGGGCCACCGACCAGCCGGTCAGCAGCCAGCCCAGGCTGTAACAGGTGGCCCCGACGAGCACGAGCGCGCGGGCGGTGGTGCCGAAGACCGGGGTCTGCTCCGCGAGCCCCGCGAAGGGCAGCATGAGCACCGTGCCGGCGATGGACACCAGCAGGCCCGCCACGGCGGCCCGGCGGCTGCGGGTCGCCGCCAGCATGCCGGTCAGCGCCAGCAGCGCGAGCAGCCCGAGCCAGACCGACGCCACCCAGCCCACCAGGTAGAGCGGCCGCCCGTCGGCCGGGTACGGGTCGTTGCCCACCCCGCCGTCGCTGGCCATCGCCACGACGCCGTAGAGCACGGCGTACGCGGGAAGCAGCCACACCGCCGCCCGGGCGAGCCGGCGCAGCGACCAGGCCCAACTGGCGTTGGTGGCCGGCCCGGCCGGCCCCGGGTCCCCGACGAACGGCAGCACCCCGAACCCGCCGCCGGTACGCCTGCTCCCGAGCGGCCCGGTGGGGTCGTGCGCGCCGGGCACCGGGGCCGAGGACCACACCCGCTTCGCCGGATCCTTCATGCGTCACCTCGCTCGTCCGCGAGCGGTGCGGGACGCGCCGGGGCGCCCCGATGCCTGGTCACCGCCCGTCCTAGGACCGATGGTGGCAGGCACCGGAGCGCCCCATGAGTCTTTCTCACATTCTCGCCGGCAATCGGCGCCGGCCGGTCAGCCCCGCTCGCGCTGGTCGGCCGGGTCGTTGAGCAGGCTCGCCGGGGAGACCGGCTCCGGCGCCGGCAACCCCTGCGGCGTACCGCCGGTGGCCTGCGCCTCGGCGACGCGTACCTCGTCGTGGATCTGCTGCGCGGCGGCCGCCGCGGCCCGCGCGGCCTCCGCCGCCTCGCGCTCGACCTCGCTCGCGCCGCCGGCCGCCTCCGGCGCCGGCTCGTCGCCGACCATCCGGCTCAGCCCGCCGAGCGCGCCGCCCATCCCCTCCAGGGCCTTGGTCAGCTCGGCCGGCACGATCCAGACCTTGTTCGCGGTGCCGTTGGCGATCTGCGGCAGGGCCTGGAGGTATTGGTAGGCCAGCACCTTCTGGCTCGGGTTCGCCTGGTGGATCGCGTCGAACACCGTCTTGATCGCCTTGGCCTGACCCTCGGCCTGCAGGATCCGGGCCTGCCGGTCACCGTCGGCGCGCAGCACCGCGGCCTGCTTCTCGCCCTCGGCCGTGAGGATCTGCGACTGCTTGTGCCCCTCGGCGTTGAGGATCGCCGCGCGGCGGTCCCGCTCGGCGCGCATCTGCTTCTCCATCGAGTCGCGGATGCTCGGCGGCGGCTCGATCGCCTTGAGTTCCACCCGGGTGACCTTGATGCCCCACCGGCCGGTGGTCTCGTCCAGCACCCCGGAGAGGTGCCGGTTGATCTGGTCGCGGCTGGTCAGCGCCCGCTCCAGGTCGAGCGAGCCGATGACGTTACGCAGCGTGGTCACGGTGAGCTGCTCAATGGCCTGGAGGAAGTTGGAGATCTCGTACGTGGCCCGGACCGAGTCGACCACCTTGAAGTAGAGGACCGTGTCGATCGAGACCACCAGGTTGTCGGAGGTGATCACCGGCTGCGGCGGGAAGCTGACCACCTGCTCGCGCATGTCGACCTTGGTCCGCACCGCGTCGATGAAGGGGACCAGGATGTTCAGCCCCGGGTTGAGCGTGCGCTTGTAACGACCCAGCCGCTCGACCACGTCCTGGCGCTGCTGCGGCACGATGCGCACCGCCTTGGCCAGGGTGATCACCCCGATCAGCGCGATGGCCATCAGGAGGACCGGGATCACGAGTTCCATGTACTCACCTTTTCGCTTCGGGTAGCTCGCCGGAAGGGGAAACGTCGTCCCGCCACACCAGGGCGGTGGCGCCCCGCACCTGGATGACCTGCACCCGGTCGCCCGGGGCGAAGGCCTGGCTCGCGTCGTAGGAGCGGGCCTGCCACAGCTCACCGTCGATCTTGACCATGCCCTGCCCGGCGTCGACCCGCTCCAGCACCAGCGCCGTGCTGCCCTCGATCGCCTCCACGCCGAAGGCCTGCTCGCCGCTGTCCAGCGCCGAGCGCCGGTGCCGGCGCAGCGTCGGCCGCACGCCCAGCACCGTCAGCGCCGACACCGCCGCGAAGACGATCGCCTGCACGCCCACCGGCGCGCCGAGGGCCGCGGCGCCGGCGGCGGCGAAGGCCCCGGCCGCGAACATGATCAGGAACAGCGTCGTGGTGAAGATCTCGGCGACCGCCAGCACGACGCCCAGCACGATCCAGAGCACGGCGTCCACCCCCCGATCGTGACACGCCGGTGCACGCGCCACCCAACCTCGAAGATCAGTAAGCTCTGCGGAACGCCGGCGACGCCCCTGCGGCCGCCCGTCGGCACGCCGTCGGCGCCCACCGGGTGTCCGGTGGCACACCGGTCGGCGCCCCTGCGGGCCGCCCGTCGGCACACCAGCGGCCCGCCCCGCGGGCCCCGAGGGAGGAGCGCCCCGTGCCCCTGCTGCCCGCCACCGCCCGCCAGGTCGACGCCCTCGTCGCCGAGGCGCAGTCCGCCGGCCGCACGCCGTCGCTGGTGATCGGCGTGGTACGCGACGGCGCGCTGACCCACCTCGCCACCGCCGGCGAGCACCCGCGCCCCGACGCCGACCTGCAGTACCGGATCGGTTCGATCAGCAAGACGATGACCGCCGTGCTCGTCATGCAGGAGCGCGACGCCGGCCGGCTGACCCTCGACGACGCGCTGGGCGACCACCTGCCCGGCACCCCCGTCGGCGCCCTCACGCTGCGGCAGCTGCTCGGCCACGCCAGCGGGTTGCAGCGCGAGCCGGAGGGGGCCTGGTGGGAGCGCGCCGAGGGCCCGGACCTGGGCACGCTGCTGGCCGGGGTGACCTCCGAGAAGATCGCCTATCCCGCGCACCGGTCCTACCACTACTCGAACCTGGCGTACGGGCTGCTGGGCGGGGTGCTGGAGCGGATCACCGGCACGACCTGGGCCGACCTGCTGCGCGAGCGCCTCCTGGAGCCGCTCGGCATGCGCCGCACGACGTACACGGCCACCGAGCCGTTCGCCCGCGGCTACGTGGTGCACCCCTGGCACGACACCCTGCGGGAGGAGCCGCGCACCGACACCGGGGCGATGGCGCCGGCCGGGCAGCTCTGGTCGACCGCCGAGGACCTGGCCAGGTGGGCGGCGTTCCTGGCCGACCCGGCGCCGGAGGTGCTGGCGGCGCGGACGCTGACCGAGATGTGCGCCCCGGTGGTGATCAGCGACCTCGACTCCTGGACCGGCGGGCACGGCCTGGGCCTGGAGCTCTACCGTCGCGGCGAGCGGGTGTACGTCGGGCACGGCGGCTCGATGCCCGGCTACGTGGCCGCCCTGACCGTGCACCGGCCGTCCCGCACCGCCGTGATCGGCTTCGCCAACTCGTACGGCTTCCGCGCCGGCGGCATCGGCGGGCTCGCGCAGCGGGCCCTCACCACCGTGCTGGACGCCGAGCCGGCCCTTGCGCGCCCGTGGCGGCCCGCCACCACCGCCCCGCCCGCCGAGGTCGCGGAGATCAGCGGCCGCTGGTGGTGGATGGGCGCCTCGCTCGACGTCACCTGGGACCCGGGCGCCGGCGAGCTGGTGGTCTACGTACGCGGGGAGCGGGTGAGCGCGTTCGCCCCGGCGGGGCCCGACCGCTGGCGGGGCCGCTCCGGCCCGGAGAACGGCGAGATCCTGTCGGTGCTGCGCGACGAGGCCGGCCGGGTCGTGGCCCTGGACATCGCCACCTTCGTCTTCACCCGCACCCCCGACCAGGAGCCCTGACCCCGTCGCCGCGGCTCACAAGATCACGCCAGATCCTGGATGTAGTGCCCTCGCAACCCACCCGATGCCACTACATCCAGGATCGAGCACGATCTTGCAGGCAGGCGGAGGGAGCGGGCAGGGCGGGCACGGAGCGGGCGCGGCGGCCCGGCGCGGCCTGGGCCCTCGGCCTCGGCGTAACTGGGCTCAGGCGGGCTCGGTGACGAAGTCGATCAGGCGTTCCATCGCGTTGATCAGCGGGGTCTCCACGTCGGCGAAGCTGTCGACCCGGGACAGGATGTGCCGCCACATGTCGGCCGGCTCGGCCACCCCGAGCGCCGCGCAGACGCCCTCCTTCCACGGCTGCCCCGGGGGCACCACCGGCCACGCCCGGATGCCCAGCGCCGCCGGCTTGACCGCCTGCCACACGTCGACGTACGGGTGGCCGGTGACCAGCACGTGCGGGGAGGTCACCTTCGCCACGATCCGGCTCTCCTTGGAGCCGGGGACCAGGTGGTCGACCAGCACACCGAGCCGGCGGCCGGGGCCGGGGGCGAAGTCGCGCACCTCGGCGTCGAGCGCGTCGATGCCGTCCAGCGGCTCCACCACCACGCCCTCGATGCGCAGGTCGTCGCCCCAGATCCGCTCGACGAGGGCGGCGTCGTGGATGCCCTCCACCCAGATCCGGCTGGCCTTGGCGACCTGGGCACGGACGCCGTCCAGGGCGATCGAGCCGGAGGCGGTGCGCCGGCGGGCCGCCGGGACGGGGGCGCGGGCGGGTCGGCGCAGCGTCACCGGCTCCCCGTCGAGCAGGAACGCCGCCGGCAGCAGCGGGAAGTTGCGCCGCCGGCCGTGCCGGTCCTCCAGCACCACCGCGCCGGACTCGAAGCCGACCACCGCCCCGCAGAAACCGGAGTCGGCGTCCTCGACCACGAGGTCCGGTTCGGCGTCGACCTCGGGCGTGACCTTCCGCCGCCGCCAGTCCCCCGCCAACACGTCGTCCGCATACCGCCGCCCCATGCCAGAGAAGCTAACCGCCCGCCCGCACCCCCGCATCCGACACGCCGCGACGGCCGCCGGCGCCGGGGAGCGGGAGGTCGGCGGCACCCGGGCGCGGGGCGCCGACGCCGCTGGTCGCCTCGGTCACCGGCACGACGTTCGACGTTCCGCCCATCACGATCGCATGATCGATATGGCGGTGGGCGGGCGGAGCGGCAGTCGAGACAGGGGCGGCGGTGACCACGTACCCTTTTCGGCATGTCCACCCCCGCAGCGGGCGCGGCCACTCTCGCGCCGCGCCGGTCCAGCCGGTTCGTTGCCTGGGTGCGCGCGTGGCGCGCCGGGCTGGTGCCCTTCGACGAGGTCGCCGACGCCGTCGCCGGCGACGAGGAGCACCTGGTCGCCGACGCGCCCGGCACCTGGACCGACGTCCCGCTGGCCCAGGCGCTGCCCACCCTGGCCAAGCTCTCGCCGGACGAGATCCGGCTGGTGCTGCCCGCGCCGGGCGACCCGCGCGGGCTGCCGGGCCCGGGCGACTTCGCCGGTGCGGCGCTGCTCGCCGGCGAGGCGGTCGTGGCCGGCAGCCTCGGGCTGATCCCGCACGTGCGCACGCACACCTCCGGCTCCGGCGACACCTTCGAGACGGTGCTCTGGCGGGTCTACCCGCTGCCCGCCGACGCCCCGGCCGCCTCGCTCACGCTGCCCGGCGCGGCCGAGGCCGAGGCGGAGCTGGCGGCGGCCCTGCACGACACCACCGCCGCGCTGACCCGCCTGGACGTCGCCCAGTGGCGACCCGAGCTGGCCGGGGCGCTGGAGGCGCTGCGCCGACCGGACGGCGCCACCGACCTGCCGCCCGGGTTCGACCCCCGGGCCCGGCGACTCTTCGCCCGGGCCGCCGTGCTCGACCGGGTGCTGGCGCTGGCCGGGCACGCCGCGCCCGGCGGCGCTGTCAACAACTACGAGGCCCAGCAGCGCGACGCCGCGCTGCGCCCGCTGACCACCGCCTGCCGGCAGGCGCTGGTCGCCGCCTGCAACGCCCCGCTGCGCCCCTGAGCGTCGCCGCGCCGTCCGCCGGAGGCCGGCGCGGGCGGCGTGTCCGGTCGGTCCGCGTCGCCCGCCGACCGCCCGCACGGACCCGCCCGGAGCGCGCCCGCCGGTCAGACCTCGTCGACCAGGTCGGCGACGGAGTTGACGATCCGCGACGGACGGTACGGGTAGCGCTCCGCCTCGGCGCGGCTGCTGATCCCGGTCAGCACCAGGATCGTCTCCAGGCCGGCCTCCAGCCCGCACAGGATGTCGGTGTCCATCCGGTCGCCGATCATCGCGGTCGTCTCGGAGTGCGCGTTGATCGTGTTCAGCGCGGAGCGCATCATCATCGGATTGGGCTTGCCGACGAAGTAGGGCTCGACCCCCGTTGCCTTGGAGATCATCGCGGCCACCGAGCCGGCGGCGGGCAGCGCGCCCTCCACCGACGGGCCGGTCACGTCGGGATTGGTGCAGATGAACCGCGCCCCGTCGTTGATCAACCGGACCGCCTTGGTGATCGCCTCGAAGCTGTAGGTGCGGGTCTCGCCGAGCACCACGTAGTCCGGCGCGAAGTCGGTCAGCACGTAGCCGACCGCGTGCAGCGCCGTGGTCAGCCCGGCCTCCCCGATCACGTACGCGGTGCCGCCCGGCCGCTGGTCGGCCAGGAACTGGGCGGTGGCCAGCGCGGACGACCAGATCGCCTGCTCGGGAACGTCGAGGCCCATCCGGCTCAGCCGGGCCGTGAGGTCCCGCGGCGTGTAGATCGAGTTGTTCGTGAGCACCAGGAACGGCTTGCCCGAGGCGCGCAGCCGGGAGACGAACTCCGGGGCGCCGGGCACGGGCTGGCCCTCGTGCACCAGCACGCCGTCCATGTCGGTGAGCCAGCTCTCCACCGGCTTGCGGTCCAGCATCTCGACTCGTTCCAGGGTGTCGGGTCGGCCGGCGGGGCCGGCGCGACGGTCGGTGGGCGCCCCGGGCCCGACGGCGGTCAGGAGGCGGGCTGCCCGGCGGGGGCGGCGGTGGGGCGGCGGGCGGGGACGCAGCACACCGTCGGGCAGGTGTCCCACATCGGCAGCTCGCCGAGGCGGCGGCGCAGGTGCACCCCGTCCGGCTCGATCCGCTCCCGCACCAGCTCGCGGACCATCGCCACGAACCGGGGGTCGGTGCCCGGGGTGCCGGCCCGGGCGAAGTCGAGGCCGAGCTGCCCGGCCGTCTGGCGCGCCTCGGTGTCCAGGTCCCACACCACCTCCAGGTGGTCGGAGATGAACCCGATCGGGCTGACCACCACGCTGGTGGTGCCGCTGTCGGCGAGCGCGGCCAGGTGGTCGTTGACGTCCGGCTCCAGCCACGGCACCTGCGGCGGGCCGGAGCGGCTCTGCCAGACCAGGTCCCAGGGCAGGTCGGGGGCCGCCGCCGCGTGGACCAGCCGGGCGACCTCGTGGAGCTGCGCCTCGTACCGGCCGCCGTGCGGGCCCGCGCTCGCGGCCATCGAGTTCGGGACCGAGTGGGCGGTGAACACCAGCCGGGTGCTGTCGCGCTTCGCCGGGTCGAGCTGGCCCAGCGCCGCCCGTACCGCGTCGGCGTGCGGCTCGACGAAGCCGGGGTGATCCCAGAACTGCCGGATCTTGTCGACCAGCGGGGCGTCCGGGCCGACCGCCGCGCGGGCGGCGGCGATGTCCTCCTGGTACTGCCGGCAGGAGGAGTAGCCACCGTACGCGCTGGTCACGAACGCCAGCGCGTTCCGGACGCCGTCGTCGCGCATCTGCGCCAGGGTGTCGGCGAGCATCGGGTGCCAGTTCCGGTTGCCCCAGTAGACGGGCAGGTCGATGCCGTTCGCGGCGAAGTCCTCCCGGATCGCCGCGAGCAGCTCCCGGCACTGCTGGTTGATCGGGGAGACGCCGCCGAAGTGCTGGTAGTGCTCGGCCACCTCCGCCAACCGCTCCGGGGGCACGCCCCGCCCACGGGTCACGTTCTGCAGGAACGGCATCACGTCCTCGGGCCGCTCCGGCCCGCCGAAGGACACCAGGACCACCGCGTCGTACGCCATGGGGCCCATTCTTCCCGGTCGGCCGCCCCGCCGGACGAGGCCCCCTGGTCCCGGGGTGTGCGGAGGGGCCCTGCCGTTCGGGACGCGACGGCGGGGGCCCCTCCGGCACCCCTCAGGCGCCGATGGCGTGATAGCCGCCGTCGACGTGGACGATCTCGCCGGTGGTGGCCGGGAACCAGTCGGAGAGCAGCGCCAGGCAGGCCCGGGCGGCCGGTTCCTGGTCGGTCAGGCTCCAGCCCAGCGGCGCGCGCTCGGTCCACGCGTCCTCGAACTGGTCGAAGCCGGGGATCGACTTGGCGGCGATGGTGCGCAGCGGCCCGGCGGCGACGAGGTTGCTGCGGATGCCCTGCTTGCCCAGGTGCAGCGCCAGGTAGCGGGAGGCGGACTCCAGCCCGGCCTTGGCCACCCCCATCCAGTCGTAGACGGGCCACGCCTTGGTCGCGTCGAAGGTCAGGCCGACCACCGCGCCGCCGGCGGACATCAGCGGCAGCGCCGCCATCGCGAGGGACTTGTAGGAGTACGTGGAGACCTGCAACGCGGTCGCCACGTCCTCCCACGGGGCGTCGAGGAAGCCGCCGCCGAGGCAGCTCTGCGGGGCGAAGCCGATCGAGTGCACCACCCCGTCCAGGCCGTCGACGTGCTCGCGGACCCGGTCGGCGAGCCCGGCGAGGTGCTCGGTGTTGGTCACGTCCAGCTCGATCACCGGGGCCGGCTCGGGCAGCCGCCTGGCGATCCGCTCGACCAGGGACAGCCGGCCGTAGCCGGTGAGCACGACCTGCGCCCCGTTCTCCTGGGCGAGCTTCGCCACCGAGAAGGCGATCGAGGCGTCGGTGATGACGCCGGTGACCAGCAGCCGCTTACCGGCGAGCAGTCCGGACATGCAGGGGTTCCTCCGTAGTCTGTGGGTGGCCGCTGTCAGTGGCCCATGCCGAGGCCGCCGTCGACGGGGATGACGGCGCCGGAGATGTAGCCCGCGCCGTCCCCGGCCAGCCAGGTGACCGCCGCCGCGACCTCGTCCGGCTGCGCGAACCGGCCGGCGGGGATGACCTTGCGGTACTCGGTCTTGCGGTCCTCGGGCAGGGCGGCGGTCATGTCGGTCTCGACGTAGCCGGGCGCCACGACGTTGGCGGTGATGTTGCGGCTGCCCAGCTCGCGGGTGATCGAGCGGGCCACGCCCACCAGGCCGGCCTTGCTCGCCGCGTAGTTGACCTGGCCGGGGCCGCCGTAGAGGCCGACCACCGAGGAGATGAAGATCATCCGGCCCCACCTGGCGCGCAGCATCTTCGTCGAGGCGCGCTTGGCGCACCGGAACGCGCCGGTCAGGTTGGTGTCCAGCACGCGGGTGAACTGCTCCTCGGACATCCGCATCAGCAGCGTGTCGTCGGTGATGCCGGCGTTGGCGACCAGCACCTCGACCGGCCCCAGCTCGGCCTCGACGGTGGTGAACGCCGCGTCGACCGAGCCCGCGTCGGTCACGTCGCAGCGCACCCCGAACAGGCCCTCGGGGGCCTCGCCGCTGCGGTGGGTCACCGCCACCCGGTCCCCCTGCTTGGCGAAGGCCTGCGCGATCGCCAGGCCGATCCCCCGGTTGCCGCCGGTCACCAGGACGGTACGGGCCACGGGTCCCCCTCTGTTTCAGTGATCTCCCGGTCGGTCGGAGCCTAGGCGTTACCGGCAGGTAAGCGCTAACGGTGGGCACGTCACCCCCTGGTACGACGTGCAGGTCGTCCCGTGGAGGCACGACCGGCGCGACACCGCCGTCGTAGCCTGCCGGGATGGTTCAGCCCGACAATCCGGTCCGGGTCGCCCTGCGCGACCTCCGTCGGCTGCTCGTCGGCCCGGACGTGCCGGCGCGCCCCGTCGCCACCCGGCGTCGCTGGCACGGCTGGCGCTCCTATCTGGTCCCGGTCGCCCTGCTGGGCCTGCTCGGGCTCACCGCCGCGGCCGCCGAGTACCTGGAGGACAACCGCGGGCTGGCCGACGGGTACGCCGTCGCGCTCGCCCTGGGCGCTACCGTCCCGGTGGCGCTGGCGGCGCGGTGGCCGCTGTGGGCGTGGCGGCTCGCCTACCCGCTGCTCTTCCTCGGCGTGGTGCGCGCCGCCGCCGACGAGGCGTGGCCGTGGAACCCGGTGCAGATCCTCGGGTACCTGGTGGTCCTGACGGTGCTCGGCACGCGGGTCGAGACCGGGGTGACCCTCTGGGCCGGCGCGGCGACCCTGCTGCCGGTCTACCTCTTCGTCGCCGAACGCGCCAACGCGCACGGCGTCACGGTGCTCGTGGTCGGCGTGCTGCTGCTGGCCGACCAGATCCGGCGGCGGCGGGCGAGCCAGCGCGCCCTCGCCGAGCAGGCCGAGCGGAGCGAGCTGGAGCGGGCCCGCCGGGCGGTGCTGGAGGAACGCACCCGGATCGCCCGGGAGCTGCACGACGTGGTCGCCCACCACATGTCGATGATCGCCGTGCGGGCGGAGACCGCCCCGTACCGGCTCGACGCCGTGCCCGAGCCCGCGCGGGCCGAGTTCACCGCCATCGCCGGCGCCGCCCGGGAGGCGCTGACCGACATGCGGCGGCTGCTCGGCGTGCTGCGCAGCGAGTCGGCCGATCCGCAGACCGCGCCGCAGCCCGGGCTGCCGGACGTGCCGGCGCTGGTCGAGGCCGCCCGCGGGGCCGGCATGACGGTGGCCCTGGACGTCGACGTGCCCGCCGAACCGCCGGCGCCGGTCGGGCTGGCCGCGTACCGGATCGTGCAGGAGGCGCTGGCCAACGCGGCCCGGCACGCGGCCGGCGCCGAGGTGCGGGCGACGGTCCGGGGCGCGACCGGGGCGCTGGAGGTGCGGGTGGCCAACGACGGGGGCGGCCCGGTCACCGCGGACGGCGGCCGGGACGGGCACGGGCTGACCGGCATGCGGGAACGCGCCGTGTCGCTGGGCGGTACGTTCACCGCCGGGCCGACCGACGACGGCGGGTACGCGGTGGTCGCGGTGCTGCCCACCGACGGGGAGGACGGGACGGGATGATCCGGGTGCTGATCGCCGACGACCAGGCGATGGTCCGCCAGGGCTTCGGCGCGCTGCTGGCCGCCCAGCCGGACCTGCTGGTGGTGGGCGACGCCGCCGACGGGGCGCAGGCGGTCGAGGCGGCCCGCCGGCTCGATCCGGACGTGGTGCTGATGGACGTGCGGATGCCGGTGCTGGACGGCCTGGCGGCCACCCGGAAGCTGCTCGGCGACCGCCCCGCCGACCGTCCCCGGGTGCTCATCCTGACCACCTTCGACCTGGACGACTACGTCTACGAGGCGCTCCGCGCCGGGGCGAGCGGCTTCCTGCTCAAGGACGCCCCGGCGGCCGACCTGGTGCACGCGGTCCGGGTGGTGGCCGGCGGCGACGCGCTGCTCGCCCCGGCGGTCACCCGCCGGCTGATCGCCGAGTTCGCGGCCCGCCCGGAGCGGCGCCGCCCCCGCCCCACCGAGCTGACCGCGCTGACCCCGCGCGAGACCGAGGTGCTGCGGCTGATCGCCCGCGGCCGGTCGAACGCCGAGATCGCCGCCGACCTGGTGGTCGCCGAGCAGACCGTGAAGACCCACGTCGGTCGGATCCTGGCGAAGCTGGGCCTGCGCGACCGCGCGCAGGCCGTGGTGCTGGCGTACGAGTCCGGTCTGGTGGCCGCCGGCGAGTAGCACCCCGGTACCGGGCCCGAGACGGCTCCCGGGGGTGACGCGCCGGCGGCGCCCGGCACCGCACGCTGCCCACCGTGACGGACACGGAGGGAGCACGGTGATGCGGAGCGGGGATGTCCTGAAGGTGGCGCTGGCCGCGCTGCTCGGCGCCGGGGTGGTGCTGCCGGCCCGGCCGGCCCCGGTGGCCGCGGCGGGTTTCGTCGAGCGGTACCCGGCGGTGACGGCGGCGATGCGGGCCGCCGGCGCGCCGTACGCCGACTGGGCCGAGCGCGGCCGGCGGTTCCTGGCCTTCGACCCGCGCGGCGACGGGCTGGCCGTCGAGGTGCTCGGC
Organism: Micromonospora sp. NPDC004336; assembly: GCF_053602615.1. Classification (NCBI taxonomy): domain Bacteria; kingdom Bacillati; phylum Actinomycetota; class Actinomycetes; order Micromonosporales; family Micromonosporaceae; genus Micromonospora; species Micromonospora sp. NPDC004336. The sequence goes on along the minus strand of NZ_JBSGDY010000045.1, from coordinate 14,131 downwards.
GACCTGGCCGGCGCGGACGCGATCGCGGTGCTGGTGCCCGGGGCGGGGTGCACGCTGCGCGACTTCGACCGGGGGCTCGGCGGGGTGGCCCGGCGCGCGCCGGCCGTGCAGGCCACCGGGCTGCACGCCGCGCTGCGCTCGGCCGACCCCGACGCCCGGGTCGCCGTGCTCGCCTGGCTCGGCTACGACCCGCCGGACGGGGTGCTCGCGGCGGCCGGGACGGGCGCCGCACGGCGGGGCGCCGCCGCCCTGTCCGACCTGCTGGCCGAGCTGGCCGCGCGCCGGCCGCAGGCCCGGGTCACGCTGATCGGGCACAGCTACGGCGCGCTGGTGGTCGGGCTGGCCGCGACGCGGGCGCCGGCGCAGGTCACCGACGTGGTGAGCCTCGGCGGGATCGGCGCGGGCACGGACCGGGCGGACCGGTTCGGCGGCGTGCGGTTCTGGGCGGCGGAGGCGGAGACCGACTGGATCCGCCGGGTGCCCCGGCTGCGGCTGCCCGGGCTCGGACACGGGATCCGGCCGGCCGACCCGGCCTTCGGCGCCCGGCCGCTGCCGGTGGCCGGGGTGACCGGGCACGACCGGTACCTCGGCCCGGGCGGGGCGACCCTCGGCGCCGTCGCGTCGGTGGTGCTCACGGGCGGGGCGACCCGGTGAGCCGGGACCGCGCGGTCGACGCGCTGCGGGCGTACGCGGTGGGCGGCGTGGTGCTCGGGCACTGGCTGGTCACCGGCCTGGTGCTCGCCTCGGACGGCACGCTGTCCCAGGCCAGCCCGCTGACCGCGATGCCGTCCCTGGCGCCGGCCAGCTGGCTGTTGCAGACCCTCGGGCTGTTCTTCTTCGCCGCCGGGTACGCCTCGGCCCGCTCGGCCGCCCGCCGCCGCGCCGGAACGCCCTGGCTGGCCCGCCGCCTGCGCCGGCTGGTGCTGCCCGCCGTGGCGCTGCTCGGCACCGGGGCGGCGGTGCTGCTGGCCGCCATCGTGCTGGGCACCCCCGACGGCACCCTGTCGGTGGCGCTGACGCTGACGGTCAGTCCGCTGTGGTTCCTGCTCCCGCTGCTGGTCCTGGTGGCGCTGACCGCCCCGCTGCGCGCCGCCGTACGCCGATGGGGTCCGCTGCGCTGTGCCGCCCCGGCGGCGGCCGTGGTGGCGGCGGCCGACCTGGCCGGCCGGCTGCTCCCGCAGGTCCCCGGGCGGCTGCCGGTCGCCGTGCTGGCCGCGTGGGCGGTGCCCTACCTGCTGGGGCTGGCGCACGCCGACGGCCGGCTCGCCGGTCGACGGGCCGCGCTGGCGCTGGCCGGCGCGGGGGCCGCCGGGCTGGCCGGCCTGGTGGCGCTCGGCTACCCGGTCAGCGCGGTCGGGGTGCCGGGAGCGCAGGTGTCCAACCTGCACCCGCCGTCGCTGCTGGCGGTGGCCCTGGCGGTGACCCAGGTCGGGGTGGGCCTGGCGGCCCGGCCGGCGCTGGAGCGGCTGTCCGGGCGGTCGTGGGCGGGGCGGGCGGTGGGCCTGGTCAACCGCCACGCGGTGCGCGTCTACCTCTGGCACCAGCCGGTGCTGGTCGGGGTGACGGTGCTGGCGGGGCGCGCCGGTGTCGCCCTGCCGGGGCTGCACACCGCGCCGGACGGCCCCGGCTGGCTGCTGGCCCGGCTCTGCTGGCTGCCGGTGCTGGCCGCCGTGCTGGTGGCGCTGGTCCGGGGCCGGACGACCGGCGCTCCGGCCGCCGCGCGGCCGGCGGGGCGCCCGCCGGTGGACGGCGTCGCCCGCCCGGTCGGCTGAGTGCGGGGGCACGCGCCGGCGGGTGTACGATGATCGGCGTTCGCGGGCCGTGCCGGTCCGCCTTCCGGGCCCCGCCGACCGCAGGAGGTGATCGCTGTGCGAGATAGCGATCCTCCCAGTCGTGGCCGGGCCGAACGTCAGCCCCGCTGAGCCACGACTCAGCAGGTGAGCTGACCCAGCTCCGCTCCCCGCCCCGCACGGTCACCCGGCCCCCTCGCGCCGGGTCGCCGCGCCGCCCGCAGCCGGGCGGCCCGCCGGGAGCCGCCCGGTCACGACTTCGTGTGCGCGTCCTGATCCACCCCCTGCGGTCCGCCCCGCACGCGCGGACCGTCCAGTCGCCACCCGGAGCCGTCCATGAGCCGCTACGTCGCCCCGCTGGGCTTCACCCTCGCCGCCGTCTGGGTGGCCGTCGTATTCGTCCTCGCCGGCGGCGGCGCCCACTGACCGCCGCCCGGCCGGCGGAGGCCATCGACCGCCGCCGGCCGTCGTCGGGGACTCAGAGCATCCGGGACGACCACAGCAGGCTGAGGGCGCCCGCGCAGAGCGCCAGCAGCAGGGCCACGCCGGCGTACCACTGGGTGACCTCGCGGGGCTCCGTGCGGAACCCGATCGAGCTGCCCATGTCCTGGTAGACCTGCTTGAGCTCGGCGACCGAGGCCGCCTCGTAGAAGTAGCCCTCCGTGGCCTCGGCCAGGTCGGCCAGGGCCAGCCGGTCGACCGGCACCCGCTGCAACTGCCCCCCGATGTCCACCTGGCCCGAGTCGGTGCCGAAGGCGATGGTGGAGACCGGCACGTTGGCCGCCTGCGCGGCGGCGGCGGCCTCCTCCACCGACCGCCCCGAGGTGCGGTAGCCGTCGGAGAGCAGCACGATACGCGCCGGCGGGACCCCCGCCGCGCCGTCGGCCGGCACCGACCGGATCGCCTCCAGGCAGGTGAAGACCGCCTCCCCGGTCGCCGTCGCCTCGGCCAGCACCAGCCCGTCGATCGCGCTGGTCACCGCCTCCCGGTCCTTGGTGGGCGACACCAGCACGTTCGCCGCCTTGGCGAACGAGACCAGCCCCAGGTTGTAGCTCTCCGGCAGCTCGCCGACGAACTGCTTGGCCGCCTCCTGCGCCGCCTCCAGCCGGTTCGGCGCCACGTCGTCGGCCTGCATCGACAGCGACACGTCGATGGCGAGCATGACGGTGGCGCGCTCCAGCGGCTCCCGGGTGTCGACCGCGGGCCGGGCCAGCGCCGTCGCCAGCACCAGCAGGCAGAGCAGGAACGCGGTCGCCGGGACGTGCCGCCGCCAGCCCAGCCCCTTCGGCGCCAGGGTGCGTAGCAGGTCCACGTTGGTGAACCGCATCGCGTACGCCCGGCGGTTGCGTTGCCGCCAGACGTAGAACGCGGCGAGGGCGAGCACCGGCAGCACGGCCAGCAGCCACCACGGTTGCAGAAAACGGATCATCGTGTCGTCCCCCTGGTGCGGGCGTGCCGCTGCGCGGCCACGAAGCGCACCATGTCGAGCAGCCAGTCTCGGTCCGTACGCAGCCGCAGGTGGGCCGCGCCCGCGCCGCGCAGCGCGGCGGAGATCTCCGCCCGCTGGGCGGCCGCCGCCTCGGCGTAGCGGTGTCGCAGCAGCGGGTCGCCGGTCTGCACCTCGTGCAGGCCCCCGGTCTCCGGGTCGACCACCGGCAGCACCCCGACGTCGGGCAGCTCCAGCTCCCGGGGGTCGACCACCTCGATCGCCAGCACGTCGTGGCGGACGCGCAGCTTGCGCAGCGGCCGGGCCCAGCGGTCGGTCGGGGCGAGGAAGTCGGAGATCACCACCGCCACCCCGCGCCGCCGGGGCGGCCGGTTGAGCATGTCGACAAGCGTGCCCAGGTCGCCGCGTCCCGGGCGGATCTCGGTGCCGGCGATCGCCCGCAGCAGCCCCTGGGCCTCCTTGCGGCCGGAGCGGGCGGGCACCCGGGTGAACACGTCCGGGCCGGGGACCGGGGGCGCGCCGCGCCAGCGGCGCGGCGGGGCGCTCGTGCCGCCGCCGCTGCCGATCACCGCGCCGATCCGGTTGCCGCCGCGCACGGTCAGGTGGGTCAGCGCCGCCGCGGCCGCCACCACGACGTCCCGCTTCAGCCACCGGCCGGTGCCGAAGTCCAGGCTGGCCGAGAGGTCCACCGCCAGCCACGTCTCCAGCTCGCGGTCGGCCACCGTACGCCGGACGTGCGGCATCGTCGTACGGGCGGTCACCGGCCAGTCCATCCGGCGCACGTCGTCGCCGGGGCGGTATTCCCGGGACTCCCCCGCCTCGCTGCCCGGCCCCGGCAGCAGGCCGGCGTAGTCGCCCTGGAGCAGGCCGTCGAGTTTGCGGGTGACCAGCAGTTGCAGCCGCGACAGGACGGCTTCGGTACGGTCCGAGGGGTTGTCGGCGGGCCGACGGACGGGTGAGGTCACGGCCGCTGCCCGGGCCAGCCGGGGCCGGGCGGCGCGGTCGTCGGCGTCGGTGTGGCCTGCTGGCGGGGCGCGACCGACGGCATGGGGATGGTGGACATCACCCGGTGCACCACGTGGTCGGCGGGCACGTCGTCGGCGAGCGCGTCGTAGCTGAGCACCAGCCGGTGGCGCAGGATGTCCGGCGCGATGTCCTGCACGTCCTGCGGCAGCGCGTAGTCGCGGCCCCGCAGCAGCGCCAGCGCGCGGGTGGCCCGGACGAGGCCGAGCGAGGCGCGCGGGCTGGCGCCGTACTGGATGAGCTGGGCGACGTCCGGCATGCCGTGCTCGGCCGGGGAGCGGGTGGCCAGCACCAGGCGGACCGCGTAGTCGACCAGGGCGTTGTGCACGAAGACCTGGTCCGCCTTCTGTTGCAGGGCGACCAGGTCGGCGGTGGTGAACACCGGCGCCGGCTCGGGCGGGGCCACCCCCATCCGGTAGACGATCTCCCGCTCCTCGGCGTCGGTCGGGTAGCCGACGACGATCTTCATGAGGAAGCGGTCCCGCTGCGCCTCGGGCAGCGGGTAGACGCCCTCCTGCTCGATCGGGTTCTGCGTGGCCATCACCAGGAACGGGTTGGGCACCCGGTGGGTCTCCCCGCCGATGGAGACCTGCCGCTCGCTCATCACCTCCAGCAGCGCCGACTGCACCTTGGCCGGCGCCCGGTTGATCTCGTCGGCGAGCAGGAAGTTGACGAAGACGGGGCCCAGCTCGACGTCGAACTTCTCGCTCGACTGCCGGTAGATGCGGGTGCCCATGATGTCGGCGGGCACCAGGTCGGGGGTGAACTGCACCCGGGCGAAGGAGCCGCCGACGACCCTGGCGAGGGTCTCCACCGCGAGCGTCTTGGCCACCCCGGGCACGCCCTCCAGCAGGCAGTGGCCCCGGGCCAGCAGCGCGACGAACATCCGCTCGACCATCCGGTCCTGCCCGACGATCACCCGCTTGATCTCGAACAGCGCCCGCTCCAGCAGCGTCGCGTCCTCGGCCGGCGTGGTCGCCGGCGCGGGTGTCTCCGGGCGCGTCCCGTTGGGCGTCGGGGCGTCGGGCGTGGTCGGCTGGGCCACCGGTCCTCCACAGCATGATCGGTTGTCGCGCGGCGTGGTGCCTATCAAGACTCGCATGCCCGGCTGAGTGCCGAGGCGGGGAGAACCCGATTTTCGCCGCGCCGTCCCCGGTCGCCGGATCGCCCGGGCCGACACGCGGTTCCACGTGGCGGAATCGCCGCTCACGGGGTGGACACCGACGGGTCCGGCGCGTGTACGATTCACCCCGTCGCCGGGCGGCTCCCCCCGTGGCCGCCCGGCGCTCAATCTTCCGTCCCGCCCTAGACTCGGCCGGATGAGCGACCCCCTCCCCGCCGACGAGCCGCTGATCTGCTCGTCCCGCGGCTGTCGTGCCCCCGCCCACTGGGCGCTGCGGTGGAACAATCCCCGGCTGCACGACGCCGACCGGCGCAAGACCTGGCTCGCCTGCGCCGAGCACCGCTCGACGCTCGGGGACTTTCTCGACGCCCGCGGCTTCCTCCGGGAGGTCGTACCGGTGGTCGGATCGCCTACGCTCGAAGGGTGAGCGCGCACAACGGATTTCCCCGGTGACCGGTGCCGAGTCCGCCGGCCCGCCGCCGGCTGCCCCCCGTCCCACGGCTGGCCCCCTGGAGCCGTGGCCGGACACCGTCCGCTGGCAGCCGATCTCGTCCGACCTGATCTGGGTGGAGCTGCTCCGGCTGGCGATGCTGCTGGGCGTGGTCCTGCTCGGGCTGGGTGTCGGCTGGGCACTCAGCGGGGCCTGGCCCGTCGGCCTCGCGTTCGGCGCGGTGCTGCTGCTGGGCGCCCTGCGCGTCGTGGCCATCGTCCGGGCCGTGCGGGCCTGGGGGTACGCCGAGCGGGAGGACGACCTGCTGGTCCGGCACGGTCTGCTGGTGCGCCGGCTCTCCATCGTGCCGTACTCCCGGATGCAGTTCGTGGACGTCAGCGCCGGGCCGCTGGAGCGGGCGTTCAACCTGGCCACCGTGCAGTTGCACACGGCCGCGGCGGCGAGCGACGCCCGGGTGCCGGGGCTGCGCCCGGCGGAGGCGTCGCGGCTGCGCGACCGGCTCACCGCGCTCGGCGAGGACCGGGCGGAGGGGCTGTGAGCGACCCGGCCGGCCGGGCGGCGGACCGGACGGACCCGCCCGAGCTCGCCCCTTCCGCGCCGCCGGCCGCACCGGAGCCGGTCGCCGTGCCCGCTCCGCACCCGCCGCCCGGGTTCGCGCAGCCGGCGGGCGCGGCGGCCCCGCCGCACGAGCCCCGGCAGCGGCTGCACCCGCTCAGCCCCGCGCTGCACGGCGCCAAGTCGCTGGTCGTGGTGATCGCCGGCCTGTCGTGGTCGACGCTGTCCCGGGTCGGCTTCGGCTGGTTCGCGCTGATGGCGGTCGTGCTGGCGCTGGGCGCGACCGTGCTGGCGGTGGTGAGCTGGTACTACACCGGCTACCACGTGGTCGGCCGCGAACTGCGGGTGCACGAGGGGCTCATCTGGCGGCGCACCCGGGCGATCCCGCTCGAGCGGCTCCAGGCCGTCGAGGTGGTCCGCCCACTGCTCGCCCAGCTCACCGGCCTGGCCGAGCTGCGGCTGGAGGTGGTGGGCGGGGGCAAGACCGAGGCGCCGCTGGCCTACCTGAGCGTCGTCGACGCGACCGCGCTGCGCGCGCGGCTGCTCGTCCTGGCGGGGCGGGCGGCGGCCGGCGGGGCGGCGCCGGCACCCGCCGAGGCGGCGGAGGCGGGGGCGGCGCCGGCGGAGGTGTCCGCGCCGCCCGGCCGGCCGCTGCACACCGTCGGCAACAACGACCTGCTGGTCAGCCAGTTGCTGACGCCGCAGGCGTTCATGATCCCGTTCGGCGTGGCGTTCGTGCTGGCGCAGTTCCTCTCCGAGGGCACGTGGTCGTTCATCGCGGTGGCGAGCACCCTGACCGCCATGGCGGGCGTGCTGCTGCAGCCGGTGCGTCGGGTGCTCGACGACTGGAACTTCCGGCTCGCCCGCGACGAGGGCACGCTGCGGATCCGCAACGGGCTGCTGGAGACCCGCGCCCAGACGGTCCCGCTCGACCGGGTGCAGACCGTCGGGGTGACCTGGCCGCTGCTGTGGCGGTTCAAGGGCTGGCTGCGGCTGCGCCTGGAGGTGGCCGGCTACTCCGCCGGCGAGGGCGACGACCGTAACCGGCCGGACCGCCTGCTCCCCGTCGGGGACCTGCCCACCGGCGAGGCGATCGTGGCCGAGGTGCTGCCCGGGGTGCGGCTGGCCGCGCTGCCGCTGAGCCCGCCGCCGGCCCGGGCCCGCTGGCTCAACCCGCTGAGCCGGGCCGTGCTCGGCGCCGGCCTCGACGACCGGGTCTTCGCGGTGCGGTCCGGCCTGCTCACCCGGCAGGTGGCGCTCGTGCCGTACGCCCGGATCCAGAGCGTGCGGGTGGTGCAGGGGCCGGCGCAGCGGCGGCTGGGGCTGGCGACGGTGCACGCCGACACCGCCGGCGGGGCCGGCGCCGCCGCGCGGGACCGCGACCTGGCCGAGGCGTGGGCCCTGGCGGCGGAACTGACGGACCGGGCGCGCGCCGCCCGGCGGACGGGCTGACCGCCCGGCCCGCTGGTCAGCGCGTCGCCGGCACCGCCGGAGCATCGGCGGAGGCCGGCGGGTCGGCCGGCGGATCCGTCGGCCCGGCGTCGCGGCCGGCGGCGTCCCGGCGTGCGCGGCGGGCCGCCCACCAGCGCTCCGCCAGGCCGACCGCCAGGAAGGTCATCCCGACGTACGCCCAGCCGACCAGCACGTCGATGACGTAGTGCTCGCCCGAGTAGACCAGGGTGAACGTCATCGCCAGCGGGTACGCCAGCAGCAGCGGCCACCAGCGGCGGCGGGTCTGCCGGATGAAGAACAGCACCACGAACAGGGCGAACGCGGTGTGCAGCGACGGCATGGCGGCCACCGGGTTGGAGGCGATCTGCCCGGCGTTGAGCAGGTTGCCGGCGCCGTGCATGCCGAACGCCTTCCAGCCCCGGGTGGAGATCCGGGCGACCTCCTCGAGCAGGCCGTTCTGCGCCGCCCACCACGGCGGGGCGGCCGGGTAGAGGAAGTAGGTGACGAGCCCGGTGGCGCACAGGAAGCCCCAGCGGCGCATGAAGGCCGCCCAGCGCCCCCGGTCGCGCAGCCAGAGCACCGCCGCGGCGGCCAGCGCCACCACGAAGTGCGAGAAGTAGACCCAGCTCACGAGGACGTCCCACCAGTGCACCTCGGGCCGGTAGAGGTGCTGCTGGAGCCAGACCGTCGGCACCTCGCCGCCGGTCGCCCAGCCGAACATGACCCGGTCGGCGACGATCAACTCGTACGCGTGCGGCGTCGCGCCGTTGTCGGCGAAGCCCCGGGAGAGGTTGTAGACCGCGAGCAGCAGCACCACCGGCACCCAGTCCCGGGCGAAGCGCAGGTGGCTGCGCCAGGGGCGACTGCTGTGCCAGGCGATCGTCGCCGCCCAGATCCACAGGAACGCGTAGGCCGGGTCGGTGGGCAGGCCGATGCCGAGCCAACCGGCGACGAAGGCGACCCCCCAGACCGTCATCGCGATCACGCGCCGACGCCCGCCGTCGGGCGAGGCGGGCGGGCCGGTCGGGGCGGGGGGCTGGGGATCGGTCGCGACAGACATCGCGGTCAAGGTTAACGGCGCGGGCGGCATCCGCCGACGCCGACCGCCACGCTGCCGCGCAGGCGACCCGGGGCCGGTCCGCCTCGTCTAGGCTCTGACCATGCAGGAGCAGCCGGAGCCCGCCCTCACGCCGGGCCTGACCGCCCGGGTGGAGCTGACCGTCACCGACACCGACACCGCCCAGGCGGTGGGCTCCGGGGACGTGCCGGTGCTGGGCACGCCCCGGGTGCTCGCCCTCGCCGAGGCCGCCACTGTCGCGGCCACCGCCACCCGGATGCCCAGCGGCTCGACGACGGTCGGCACCCGCGTCGAGCTCGACCACCGCGCGGCCACCCCGGTGGGGCGGACGGTGGTGGCGCAGGCCCGGCTGGCGGCGGTCGAGGGGCGGCGGCTGCACTTCGAGGTGAGCGTCAGCGACGGCGACGAGACGGTCGCCGAGGGCCGGGTGGAGCGGGTGCTGGTCGACCGGCAGCGCTTCGTGGAACGCGCCGCGCGGTCGTCGTGACCGCCCGCTTCACGCAGGTCGCCGACGGGGTGCACGTGCTGCGCGAACCGCTGCTACACGTCAACGTCACGCTGGTCGTCGGCGACGGGGCGGCGCTGCTGGTCGACACGCTCTCCACCGCCGGGCAGGCCGCCGAGCTGGCCGCCGCCGCCCGGGCGGTCACGCCCCACCCGTGGACGGTGGTCAACACCCACCACCACTTCGACCACTGCTTCGGCAACGCGACCCTCGCCGCCGAGCCGCCCCGCCCGGTCTACGCCCACGAGGTGGCCGCCGCGGCGATGCGCGAGGAGGCGGACCGGCTGCGCCGGGAGGCGTACGAGGAGATGCGCGACGAGCACCCCGCGCTGGCCGAGGAGCTGGCCGGCACCGCGCTGCTCGCGCCCACGCACACCGTGCACGGCGAGACCGTCCTCGACGTGGGCGGCCGGCGGGTGGTGCTGCGCCACCCCGGCCACGGGCACACCGCGGGCGACCTCGTGGTGCACGTACCGGACGCCGACGTGCTGGTCGCCGGCGACCTGGTGGAGCAGAGCGGCCCGCCCGCCTTCGAGGAGTCCTATCCCCTGCAGTGGCCGGACGCCGTGGCCGAGCTGCTCCGGATGACCACCCCGACGACCGTCGTCGTGCCGGGGCACGGCGAGCCGGTCGACGCCGCGTTCGTCCGCGCGCAGCACGCCCAGCTCGTCGAGCTGGCCTGGCTCATCCGGGCCGGGCACACCGGCGGCGCCCCGCCCGAGCGCGTCGCCGCCGAGGCGCCCTTCGGCGCGCGCCCCGCCCTGCACGCCGCCCGTCGCGGCTACGCCGAGCTCGACGGCACCGCCTGAGGGCGCCGGCGGCGATCTCCCACCGGGACGGAGCCGGTGTGGCGCCCGGCGTCCGGCTTGCGGCTCCCGCAGGGGGAGGCGCGAAGGTGGGAGGCATGGACAGCGACGCGCGCTATTCGATCGGGGACCTGGCCCGACGCACCGGGCTGACGGTGAAGGCGATCCGGTTCTACGCCGACCGGGGCATCGTGCCCCCGACCGACCGCGGCCCGACCGGCCACCGCCGCTACGACGCCACGGCCGTCGTCCGCCTGGAACTGGTGCGGACGCTGCGCGAGCTGGGCCTCGACCTCGCCACCATCCGCAGGGTCGTGGACCGCGAGACCTCCCTCGCCGAGGTCGCCGCGACGCACGCCGAGGCGCTGGCGACCCAGATCCGCACCCTGCGCGTGCGGCACGCGGTGCTGACGGCGGCGGCCCGGCAGGGCTCCTGCCCGGCGGAGATGGAGCGCATGCACCGGCTGGCCCGGCTTTCGGAGGGCGAACGGCGCCACCTCGTCGACGAGTTCCTCGACGCGGCCTTCGGCGGCCTGGACACCGACCCCGAGTTCGCGGGGATCAGGCGCTCGATGACCCCGGAACTGCCCGACGACGCCGACACCGAGCAGGTCGAGGCATGGCTGGAGCTGGCTGGGCTGTGCCGGGATCCCGACTTCCGGGCCAGCCTGCGCAGGATGGCGGAGCAGTACGCGGCCGACCGCGCCCACCACGCGGAGGGCGTGCGCCGCGACGCCGTCGCCCTGGTCCGTGACCGGGTCGAGCCGGCCCGACGGGCGGGCATCGACCCGACCTCGCCCGAGGCCGACCCGGTGGTCGCGACGATCACGGCCCGGTACGCGGAACTCTGCGACCGTCCCGACGACGCTGACCTGCGGCGCCGGCTGTCGCGTCGGCTGGAGTCCGCGAGCGACCCGCGTCGGGAGCGTTACCTCTGGCTTCTCTCCGTGGTCAACGGCTGGCCGGCGCCCGAACGGCTCCTGCCGGCGCTCGACTGGTGTCTGCGGGCCCTGCGGGCCCGGGCGGCGGCGTAGCCGGCCCGCCTGTCGGGCCGGATCAGCGGGCGAAGCGGGCGAGGACCTCGGCGCGGGTGGGCATGGCGGTCGCGCCGCCGGGCGACTCGCAGACCAGGGCGGCCACCCGCAGCGCGAAGGCCACCCGCTCGTGCCAGCCGGCCGGCGCGGCGGGTTCGCCGTCGGTCAGCAGGTCGGCGACGAGCGCCCCCATCACGGAGTCGCCGGCGCCGGTCGCGTCCACCGCGTCCACCTTCGGGGCGGGCACGCGTACCGGATCGGCGCCGGCGGCGGCGACCACCGCGCCGGCGGCGGCGAGGGTGACCACGACGGTCCCCGCGCCGAGTTCCCGCAGGTAGGCCGCCACCCCCTCCTCCGGCTCGCCGGGGTAGAGCAGCTTCGCGTCGGCGGCGCTCAGCTTGACCAGGTGGGCGCCGGCGGCGAACTCGGCCACGATCTCGCGCAGCCCGGCCAGCGCGGCCGGCCCGTCGAGCAGCCGGGGTCGCACGTTGGGGTCGAGGACCCGCAGGCCGCCGGCCAGCGCCCAGGCCCGGCGGGCGGCGGCCAGCGCCGACGGCTGGAGCAGCACGATCGACCCGCAGTAGAGCACGTCGGCGCCCGCGACCAGGTCGGCGTCGAGGTCGTCGGGGCCGAGCAGGCCGTAGGAGGGCGGCTCGCCGTAGAACCGGAAGTCGGGCTCGGGGCCGGCGAAGGTGGCCACCGCCAGCGCGGTCGGGGCGGCCACGGTGACCGCCCCGGCCAGGCCGACACCGGCCCCGGCCAGGAAGTCGCGGATCCGCCCGGCCAGGGCGTCGTCGCCGAGCGACCCGACGAACTGCACCGCGCCGCCGAGCCGCGCGACGCAGACCGCCACGTTGAGCGGCCCGCCCCCGACCGCCTGCCGGTAGACCGGCTCCCCGCCGCACTCGGTGTCGAGCAGGTCGACCAGCGCCTCGCCGAGCACCACCGCGTATCCCATCTGCGCCCCCCTCGTCCGCACCGCGCGCCGACTGAACGTGTCGCACCAGGCTGGCACAGTACGCGCCATGATGAGCACCGAAGCCACCGTGTCGGCCTACTGGACGGCGTTGGAGGCGAGAGACTGGGACGCCCTCGCCGGCCTGCTCGCCGACGACGTGGTCTACCACATGCCGCAGACCCGCGAGCGGATCGTCGGCCGGGAGTCGTTCCTGCGCTTCAACCAGGAATATCCCGGCGACTGGCATCTCACGGTGACCCGCGCGGTCGCCTCGGGTCGGCACGCCGCCGCCTGGATCACCTGCGCCTACGAGGGCGAAGAGCTTCCCGCCACGAGCTTCTTCGACCTAGACGACGCCGGCCTGGTCCGCGAGATCACCGAGTTCTGGCCGGCGGCCTACGAGCCGCCGCCCGGCCGCGAACACCTCACCGAGCGCTACTGACACATCGAGAAAGGGCTATTGCGCGCCGTCCCGCCCGCGTGGTGGGATGGCGCATGCCGGGCGGTGCGGGGGCTGCCGTGCCGCCGGCGCCGGGTTCACATCCACGCGAGGGCACCGGCCCGCGAGAACGGGCCACCGACGGCGCACGTCCGCCGGCCATCCACGCCGGGGCACGTCCGCCGCGACCGTCGTATCCGCTCGTGCAGCGGGGCGGCCGGCGCTGCCACCCCGCGTCACCCGCGGGACGCCCGCGTCCCGCGAGTCAGGAGAACCCGTGTCCCATCGATCGCGTACGGCCGCGTTGCTCACTGCGGCCGCCACCCTCCTCGTGGGCGCCGTCGCCCTCACGGCGGGGCCCGACCCCGCCGCCGCGCACGGTGCCGCGATGACCCCCGGCAGCCGGACGTTCCTGTGCTGGAAGGACGGCCTCACCGCCACCGGCGAGATCAGGCCGAACAACCCCGCCTGCTCGGCCGCCGTGGCGCAGAGCGGCGCCAACTCGCTCTACAACTGGTTCAGCGTGCTGCGCTCCGACGCCGGCGGCCGCACCGTCGGCTTCATCCCGGACGGCAAGCTGTGCAGCGGCGGCAACACCGGCTTCGCCGGCTACGACCTGGCCCGCACGGACTGGCCGCTGACCCACCTGACGGCCGGGGCGCGGATGGAGTTCCGCTACAGCAACTGGGCCCACCACCCCGGCACCTTCTACTTCTACGTGACGAAGGACAGCTGGAGCCCGACCCGCCCGCTGGCCTGGAGCGACCTGGAGGAGCAGCCGTTCCTGACGGTGACCAACCCGCCCCAGCGGGGCGCGGTCGGCACCAACGACGGGCACTACTACTTCAGCGGCAACCTGCCGACCGGCAAGAGCGGCCGGCACATCATCTACTCGCGGTGGGTCCGCTCGGACAGCCAGGAGAACTTCTTCGGCTGCTCGGACGTGACCTTCGACGGCGGCAACGGCGAGGTGACCGGCGTCGGCCCCGGCGGCACGCTGCCGCCGCCCACCACGACCCCGCCGCCGAACCCGACCACGCCCCCGCCGAACCCGACCACCCCGCCGCCGCACAGCGGCGACTGCATGGCGGTCTACAAGGTGGTCGGCTCGTGGAACGGCGGCTTCCAGGGCGAGGTCACGATCATGAATCACACCACGTCGACGTGGTCCGGGTGGACGGCGAACTGGACGTGGCCCAGCGGGCAGACCATCAACAGCCTGTGGAGCGGCACGCTGGGCGGATCCGGTTCCTCGGTCACCGTGACCAACGCGGCCTGGAACGGCACGATAGCCCCGGAGGGCACCACGACCTTCGGCTTCGTCGCCACCACCAACGGCACCAACACCCTGCCCACGGTCACCTGCTCCGGCCGCTGACCCCACGCCCCGCTCCCCCGGGCCCGGACCAGCCCCCGGGCCCGGGGCCCGGGGCGAACGAGAGGTCCGCGTCACCACCTGGCGGTTCCGGT